>JALYLI010000129.1 GCA_030774335.1 Acidobacteriota bacterium
CGGGACGGTGTGCAGGCCGCGCGAACGCTCCAGCAGCGCGAAATAGTGAGTTACCAGACCGAGCGCCAGCAAGAGGGAGGCGCATCTTCCGACCAGCGCCTTTCCGGTATTGAGAAAAGCGACGTAACAGGCGAGGCTGAGCGCATAGGCCGCAACCGTGAGTATGAAATAGAGTTGTCCCATTTGGTGCGGGTGTAAGCCCGGCAATCGGCCACTCTCCGGGTAGAACTGGTTACAAATCAGAGAGGAAACCTTACCCTGAGTATAGCCCACGGGAACAATGACTTATATCTGGCAGTTACGTACAGGACTATCGGCGAGAGCAGAGAGTTTCTGGATTTGGTATTCTCAGTGCGGAAGCTGCAGGCTTGTTAAATAAGACATGACGTCGTCAGATACCGCGATACCGGTGGAGCGCCAAGCGATAAACCGCAAAGACTTGTTCCTGCGCGCTTGCCGTGGCGAGGCGCTTTCGCGTGTTCCAGTCTGGATGATGCGGCAGGCGGGCCGCTACCTGCCCGAATATCGCGCGATTCGCGCCAACCGCCCGTTTCTGGAGGTTTGCAAAACTCCCGAACTGGCTGCCGAGGTGTCGTTGCAACCGTTTCGCATCCTGGGAGTCGACGCCATTATTGTTTTCTCGGATATTTTGATACCGGCCGAAGCGATGGGTATGCATCTGGAGTTGAATGATGCCGGGCCGAATCTGCCGTCGCCGGTTCGAACTGCGGCGGACGTGGACAGGCTTCACGGGTTCGACCCTGAAGTTGAGACGGGATTTCTTCCGCAGGCGATTCGCCGCATCGTAGCCGATGTTGGGCCTGAGGCGCCAGTGCTGGGGTTCGCAGCCGCGCCGTGGACGCTTGCGTGTTACATGGTGGAGGGAAAAACCAAGGAAGGCTTCTCCACGGTAAAAAGTTTTTTGTATCATGAGTCCGCGACGTTTCGGAAATTGCTTTTGAAAATCGCGCAGGCGACTATTCCTTATTTGAACGCGCAAATTGCCGCCGGCGCGACCGCCGTACAACTTTTCGATACGTGGTGCGGCGAGTTGAGTCTGGAAGATTACGAAAATTTTGCGTTGCCTGCCGTGCAGCACGTGATTGCGGGAATTACGGCCAGCGTTCCAGTAATTTATTACACGAAAGCTTCGGGGCATCTGATGCCTGCAGTGGCGCGCGCGGGAGCGCATGTGCTGAGCGTGGATTGGCGCGCCGATCTTCGGGCACTGCGCAAGGCGCTTGGGCCAAAGATCGCGCTGCAGGGCAACGTGGATCCCGCGATTTTGCTGGGGCCGCCGGAAAAGATTCGCGAAGCTACGCAGGCCGCGGTGGCGGCATTGGGCGGGAGTGGGCATATCCTGAACCTGGGGCACGGAATTTTTAAGCAGACGCCGGTGGAGAATGCGCGAATTTTTATTGAGACGGGACAGATGCCGGTGGCTACACTCGCGGCATCAGGCTATCGCGGAGACAAGTTTGCTCCTGCTTCACAGGCGCGCTGAAGGAAAATTGTGGCACTGACCGATCCCAGCCTGGAACGCATGCGTGAGGAGTTGCACGTCAGCGAGGAATTTCTGGCGCGCTACAATCGTCCGGGTCCGCGCTACACCAGTTATCCCACCGCGCCGGTATGGAATGACGCGTTTGGGCCGGATGATCTGGAAGAGGTACATGCGGCGGCGGAAGTCGCGCGGACTCCGCTTTCGCTGTACATGCATCTGCCCTTCTGCGAGAGCCTTTGCCTGTTCTGCGCGTGCAACGTGATTATTCAGAAAGACAAGCGCGTGGCGATGCCATATCTCGAAGTGCTAAAGCGGGAGATTGAGCATGTAGCGCGCGGGATTTCGCGGGGACGCTCCGTGGTGCAGTTTCATTGGGGAGGCGGCACGCCGACGTATCTGACTCCGGAGCAGATTGCTGATCTGTTTGAGTTCGCGCGGCAGCACTTTCAATTTTCGCCGGACGCGGAAATCGGCATTGAGATTGATCCGCGGGTGACGACCCGCGCGCACCTGGAAACTTTGCGCGGACTGGGCTTCAACCGGCTAAGCATGGGGATTCAGGATTTTCACCCCGAGGTGCAAGCGGCCATTAATCGGATCCAGCCATTTGAATTGACGCGCGACCTGCTGATGGCCGCGCGCGAGTTGAAATTCAACAGCATCAACGTGGATTTGATTTATGGCTTGCCGTATCAATCGCCGGAACGCTTCAGCCACACCGTGGACCAGATTCTGGAGCTGCAACCCGACCGCATCGCGCTGTTCAGCTACGCGCACGTGCCGTGGCTGAAGAAACAGCAGGGCGCTTTCGCGACGCATTTACCGGAAGGAATGAAGAAATTTGAGATTTTTCGCTCCGGGCTGATGAAGTTCATCGAAGCGGGTTACCTGTATATAGGCATGGACCATTTCGCGAAGCCCGGCGATGAACTGGCGGTTTCGCAGCAGCAGCGCACGCTGCACCGCAATTTTCAGGGGTATACGACGAAAGCGGGAGCGGATTTATACGGCATGGGCGTGACGGCCATCAGCGCATTTCAGAATGCGTATGCGCAAAATCAGCGCGACCTGCCGGCGTGGCAGAAGGCGGTGCAGGATCGCGGCATCGCCACCATGCGCGGATATCATTTGTCAGATGAGGACAGGCTGCGGCGAGCGGTAATCAACCGACTGCTGTGCCACACGGTCATAGTGAAAGAGGAAATCGAGCGCGAGTTCGGCGTGGACTTCGATCAATATTTTGCGGGGGAGCTTGCGCAACTCGAGGCTCCTCGCGAGGACGGACTCGTTTCGATGAATGCACAGGAGATTCGAGCCACCTGGCTGGGGAGAATCTTTATTCGCAACCTGGCGATGATTTTCGATCCTTATCTTGAGAAGCAGCATTTGAACGCCACGCCGCTATTTTCGAAAACGCTCTAGCCTCTCGAATGACCAAGCCAATTTTGTGAGCAATCACGTTCCAGCATTGGTTATCGGCGCGGGAATATCGGGATTGGTTTGCGCGCACGCGCTGCGGAAAGCGGGTGCAGATGCGCAAATCATCGAGGCGTCTGACCGAGCGGGCGGGGTCATTGGCAGCGAGCGGCGTGAAGGATATTTGCTGGAATTTGGTCCACAGAGCTTTAACGCTACGTCTGCTGTGATCGATCTGTGCCGCGAATTGGGGATCGAAGATCAGCTGGTTCTGGCCCCTGCGCGGGCTGCGCGTTACGTGCTTGTGAATGGCAAGTTGCGTGAAGTTCCGCTGAGCCCGCCGGCGTTCATGAAGTCTTCCCTGTTCAGCCTGGGAACCAAGCTGAAAGTACTGAAAGACGTGCTGGGGCGTTCGACGCCGCCGGAAACCGAAGAATCCATTGCTGCGTTTGTGCGCCGCAAATTTTCCGCTGAACTTCTGGAAAGGCTGGTTGGGCCGTTGGTCTCCGGTATTTATGCCGGGGATCCAGAAAAACTGGGCTTGCGCAGCGCGTTTCCGGAGCTTTATGAGGCGGAGAAATCCGCCGGCAGCGTCATACTTGGGCTGTTGCGTGGCGGCAAAAAAGACAAAACCCCCGGGGAGAAACCGACCTTGCAGACTTTTCGCGAGGGCAACCAAACACTGATCAACGCCTTGACGGCAAGCCTTGGCTCCAAACTGCGATGTGGCTTTGAGGCACGCGCTGTTAACGTTTTGCCTGGCCCGGCGGGGGCTCCCTCCTTCGAAGTCAGCATGACCACCAACGGTCGCGAAGAAATTCTTACTGCCGACCGCTTGATCGTTGCTACACCCACGAAGCCGGCAGCGGCGTTGCTGCGCGGCGTGGATGCTCACTTTGCATCTTTACTGCAGAAAATTGAGTACGCACCGGTCGCCGTCGTCTCGCTGGGCTACGCAAAAAGCGCAATTCGGCATTCACTGGAAGGATTCGGCTTCCTCGTGCCGCGCTCCGCTGGATTGCGGATTCTGGGAACCGTCTGGAACTCATCACTTTTTCCGAACCGCGCACCTGAAGGCCACGTACTGCTCACCAGCTTTGTTGGAGGAGCGCTGGACGCCCAAGCGGTAGATCGGGCGCCGACGGAGCTTATTGAGAGCGTCCATCGCGAGCTGGCGCACATACTGGGCATCTCGCAGCCATCTGCTTTTTCAAATGTGCAGGTGTGGCGCCGGGCGATCCCGCAATACCATGTGGGCCACGCTGAAAAAATCAGCCAATTGCAGGAATTGCCAACCAAACATTCCCATCTTTACGTGGCCGGGAATTATCTTCATGGCCCGGCGTTAGGCGCGTGTATCGAAGAAGCCTTGACGGTGGCGCGGGAAGCAGGTATCAAGTGAGCGGCAGGTTGATTCGCGTTCATCCGGTTATCCCTGTATTTCGTATGTCTAGCAGGGAGAATAAGCTCATCTAGTGTTCCTTGCGGCCTTCAGCCCCATGGATAAGAGCGGAGCGTCGTCGGACGCCGCGCTAGTGCACCTGCTTCTTCAAAATGACGTGAGCGCTTTCGAAAAACTTTACGACAAGTATTCCCGCGTTGTTTACTCCCTGGTATTGAGGATTGTGCAGCAGTCGGGTCCGGCTGAAGAAGTCATGCAGGATGTTTTTCTGCAGGTGTGGCGTAATTCCGCGCAGTACGACGCCAACCGCGGTCCGTTTTTTCCATGGCTGATTACATTGGCGCGCAACAGAGCGCTCGATAGCCTGAGACTGAAGAGCGAGCGGCAGCGGCGCCTGGAAAATCAGACTGACGAACTATACTCCGTGGTAGTCGCACCGCAATACGAAAAAGAACTGGACGAAAAGCGGCGCGCGGAGCGTATACGGTCCCTGGTAGGTGGGCTGAAGCCGGAACAAAAACGCGCTATTGAGTTGGCGTACTTTCAGGGACTGAGTCATAGCGAGATTGCGGCGGAATTGAAAGAGCCGCTGGGCACGGTAAAAAGCTGGATCAGAAATGGTTTAATGCGACTGAAGGAAGGATTGCAAACAGCATCGTGAGTAGTTGCGAACAATTTCGGGAGATGTACGAAGCGTACGCGCTGGACGCGCTGGACGCTGCCGAACTGGCTGCGTTCGAAGCGCATCTGGCCACCGGTTGCGGCACGTGCGCGAAGGGTGTGGCGGAAGCGCGCTGGCTGGTCAGCCAACTGGCTTACACCGCTCCTGAGGGTGCTCCTTCGGACATGCTGAAGGGCCGTTTGATGCAGAGGGTGCGGACGGAGGCGAAATCTTCGACGGCGATTTCCTCGGGAACACGAGGCGCAACTTTGCCCTACTGGCTATCCGGAGGAATCGCGGCGCTGCTGCTGATTACTTTTTACACCGCGTGGGATGGGCATCGCGCCAAGGAAGAGTTGCGAGCGTCCAATGAACGCATCGCGGCCCAAATGCAGAAAGAACAAGCCGACACTGACCAGAAGATTGCCGCGATGACGGCGCAAATCGCCGCGATGCGTCGCGAGAATGCGATTTTGACGGATCCGGCAGCGACCAAAATTACGTTGATGCCGCAAAAGATCGAGGCCCCGCAACTGGTGGCGATGTGGCAGCACGAGAACGGAATTGTGGTGACGGGCCGAAAGGTTCCGATGCCGTCCGCGAATCACGTGCTGCAATTGTGGTTGATACCTAAAGCGCCGGACGCCAAGCCCGTGCCTTCCATGACGTTGCGACCGGACGCGAGCGGAAGATTCGTGATGGTGGTGGCGCATCCGCCAGATCCGAGTGGGATCAAGGCTTTGGCTATCACGGAAGAGCCCGAAGGTGGCAGTTCCCAGCCAACCAGCGCGATACGCTGGGTTGGAGCGATGACCTAGATTCATGGGTGTGGAGTTATTTTCCGTAGCGCAACCGCAGCCGGGTTTTTCGACGTTCCGCAGCTTCCTTGAAACGCCGCTTTTCTTCCGCTGTTTTCAGCAACAGGGGCCGAACTGCTTTCGGCTTCCTGGTGTGTTCGTCTATGGCAACGAAGGTTACGTACGCGGTGGTGGTGTGCTTGCGCTCGCCGGTGAGGATTTGCTCGGAGAAAACTTCCACGCCGACTTCCATGGAGGTGTGGAATACACGATTCACCTGCGATTTCAAAATAACCAGCTCTCCAAGATTCACGGCATTGCGAAAGTCGATGTAATCCACGGAAGCGGTAACGACATAGCTGTTCGAATGCCGGCTGGCCGCCATTGCTGCAGCCATGTCCACCAGGTGCATCACCTGGCCGCCTAACAATTTGCCGAGGGGATTGGTCTGAGCGGGGAGGACCACTTCGGCCATTTCCGAGCGCGAGGCGCTAACGGCCTTGGGCTTCATGGTGGAGTTATCAAGCTGTGCAAGGTTCGTGAATCCAGTTTTCTTTCGTTGCATGCATCCCCGTTCGCGGCAATTTTGGAACCGCGCATTCCCTCCGTATACTACGGTAGCCAACCATGACAGACCAAAAGAAAAGCCGCCGGCAGGTGCTAGAAGAATTGGTGGAGAAATCGCCGGACGACGCTTTTTCCCGTTATGGGCTGGCGATGGAGTGCATGAGCAGCGGGGACCCAGCGGCCGCGGTGTTGAATTTTGGCGTGTTGCTCGAGAAGCACCCTGATTACATTCCGGCGTATTTGATGTATGGGCAGTTACTGGTGCGCGAATCGCGGGCGGCGGACGCCAAGAAAATTCTGTCAACTGGAATCGCCGCGGCGATGCAAACGGGCGATCAACACGCCGCGTCGGAAATGGAAGCGTTGCTGGGCGAACTCAATTGATTTTGAAATAGGCGCCAATCTGCAACGTTTCCGTTGGTCTGTTATCATCACCTATGGGATTTATGCGGCCAGATCGCATTCCGCTTTTCCCCTTGAACGTCGTACTACTCCCCGGCGCTGAACTCCCGCTGCATATTTTTGAGCCTCGGTATCGCGAAATGGTTAAGCGGTGCATGCGCGATCACTGTGAATTTGGAATGCTGCTGTCCATGCCCAACGGGGTTACGCGCGTGGGCTGCACGGCGGAGATCATGGAAATTCTTACGCAATATCCGGACGGCCGGATGGACATTATCACCGTGGGGCGTGTGCCGTTTCGCGCGGTGGAATTATTCACGGAAAATCCGCTGCTGGAGGGACAAGTGGATTACCTGGAGGACCAGGAAGTCTGGAGCGGCGCGCCCAAAGCTGAGCTCGTGGAGCTTTACGAAACTTGCCACACCTTGATTTTTGGCGATTATCCAAAAAATCCCGAGGCCGACGTCACACCGTCGTTTTCCTTTCTGGTGGCCGCGACTTTGCCAATGGATTTGCTGTGGAAGCAGCAAGTGCTGGAGCTGCGCAGCGAATCGGACCGGCAGGATCGATTGATAGGCTATCTCCGCGGGTGGGCGCCGCATCTACAGAAAGTAGACGCGGTACGCGCCAAATCCGCAGGAAATGGGCATGGGCTGAATTAAACACCCCTTTTCTTGTTTTCTGGATACACGGGAACAAGTCCAGGCGCGATATTAGAAAGTATTTTAAAACTGGGGCCACATGACTGCTACGACAACGCAGAAGTCACACTCACAACACCCGCAGCCGCGCACACTGGGGGAACTGAAACGCATTCCGGACTTTGATGCCGAGAGTGTTTCGCGCTCGGTGAAGGACGAAATTCGCGGCAATCTTTTGCGGATGATCGAACGTGGCGAGGCGCTGTTTCCGGGGATTCATGGCTACGAAGACACCGTGATGCCGCAAATTGTGAACGCGCTGCTTTCGCGACACAATTTTATTTTGCTGGGATTGCGGGGGCAGGCCAAGAGCCGCATTTTGCGCGGGCTTATCAATTTGCTGGATGGTGAAATACCCGTGGTGGCCGGCTGCGAAATCAATGATGATCCGCTGAAACCGATTTGCCGCGCTTGCCGGGAGAAAATCACCGCGGAAGGCGACCATACACCGATCGCGTGGATGCCGCGCTACAGCCGCTACGTGGAAAAACTGGCGACGCCAGACGTGACCATGGCGGACATTATCGGCGATGTGGATCCTATCCGCGCTGCGCGTGGCGGGCGTGATCTTTCGGATGAGCTGACCATACACTACGGTTTGCTGCCGCGCGCCAATCGCGGGATTTTTGGGATTAATGAATTGCCGGACCTGGCGGGGAAAATTCAGGTGGGCCTGTTCAACATCATGCAGGAGGGCGACATTCAGATCAAGGGTTACCCGCTGCGCTTGCCGCTGGATGTTTTGCTGGTGTTCACCGCGAATCCGGAGGACTACACGGCGCGCGGAAAGATTATTACGCCGCTGAAGGATCGCATCGGCGCGGAAATTCGCACGCATTATCCGGCCAGCGTCAGCGAAGGCATGGTGATTACCACGCAAGAAGCGTGGGTTAAGCGGACTGCTGGGCGCGCTATCGAGGTTCCAGCTTATTTGCGCGAGACAGTGGAAGAAATCGCGTTTCAGGCGCGCGAGGACAAGCGGGTGGACCGGCGTTCGGGAGTGAGCCAGCGGCTGCCGATCACTACGCTGGAAAGCGTGGTCAGCAGCGCGGAACAGCGTGCGGCGCGCACAGGCGAAAGCGCTTCTTACGCGAGTGTCGGCGATGTTTACTCCGCGCTTCCGGCCATCACCGGAAAAATGGAATTGGAGTACGAAGGCGAGTTGAAGGGCGCGGACACGATTGCGCGTGATTTGATTCGCACCGCGATTGGCCGGGTATTCACCAAATATTTTGGGGAGGTGAACTTTCAGCCGGTGATTCAATGGTTTGAACTGGGCGGCGAATTGAAACTTCCAGAGCTGGCGGGAACTGATGAACGTTACCGGCAACTATCCAACATTCAGGGATTGTTGGAGCATACCGGGCGAATTGGTGCGAATGACTCGAAGAATCATGGAGCGGTTGCGGCCGCAGGCGAAATGATTCTGGAAGGTTTGTGGGCGCACCGGCGTATCGGGCGCAGCGAGGAGCGGGGCTACTACGCGGAGAAGCAGAAGCCGCAGGAGCCGCGGGATACGCCATCGTCGCGCGGGCCGCGGCGGCAATTCAACTGAGGACTGGTGCCCGGCTTTTTTGCCACGAGATTGGGCTGATTAAGTTTTAATAAGTGGGCCAAAGGGACTCTTATGAAAGTAATTCGCTACGGAAAATATGTTGGTGAGCCGGCGGACGCCGTCGATCTCGACGAGCTGGTGAAACGCATGGGCGATTTCTTTCTACAGAGCGGATTCGAATCGCAATATTTCGGCATCTCGGAGATGGATAACGAACGGTCCATGGAGGCGCTGAAAGAAGCGATATTGCGCGCGCTGCAAGAGGGCGAATTGCTCCCCGACGAGGCCATGAGCGATGAGTTGCGCAAGATGCTGCAAAGCCCGCAGGCGCAAAACAGCCAGGCGGTGAAAGACCTGCTCGAAAAATTGATGGAGCGGCTTGCGGAGGAAGGCTTTATCAATCCGCAGCAGCCGCCACAGGTCACGGCGCCACACCAGAACACGGCGCGAGGGAGCCTGAGGCAACCACAAGAGCGCCAAAGCGAAGTGCGTTTTGAAATCACGGACAAGACGATCGATTTTTTGGGATTCAAGACATTGCAAGACCTGATGGGCTCGATGGGGCGCAGCAGTTTTGGGCGGCACGATACGCGCGACCTTTCTACTGGAGTGGAGTCAGGCGGCGTTTCGCGGCCGTATGAATTTGGTGACACGCTGAACATGGACGTCAGCGAGACGCTGTTCAACGCGGTGCGGCGTGAAGGCGTAAAAGTTCCCATCAACATGGAGTACTCGGACCTGATGGTGCACCAGTGCGAATATCAAAGCTCGTGCGCCACGGTGCTGCTGCTGGATTGCAGCCACAGCATGATTTTGTACGGCGAAGACCGTTTTACGCCGGCGAAGCGGGTGGCCATGGCGTTGTCGCATTTGATTCGCACGCAATATCCGAGCGATACGCTGAGCCTGGTGCTGTTTCACGACAGCGCGGAGGAAGTACCGCTTGGGGAACTGGCGCGCGTGCAGGTGGGCCCGTACTACACCAACACGCGTGAAGGATTGCGGATGGCGCAGAGAATTCTGCTGCGGCAGAAAAAAGACATGCGGCAGATCATCATGATCACCGATGGCAAGCCTTCGGCTTTGACGCTGGAAGACGGACGCATTTATAAAAATGCGTTTGGGCTGGATCCATTTGTGGTGGGGCAGACGCTGGAAGAGGTAAACAAGTGCAAGCGCGCCGGGATTCTGATCAACACGTTTATGCTGGCCAGTGACTACAGCCTGGTGCACTTCGTGCAGAAAATTACGGAGATGTGCCGCGGCAAGGCGTACTTCACCACGCCCTACACGCTGGGGCAGTACCTGCTGATGGACTACATGCAGCGTAAAACCAAGCAAATTCACTAGGGGCGGTGCGTTCGCGCCGCTGCAACTTGCGTTAAACTTGAGATATGGGAATCTGGCGGCGGCTTTCACGCTGGACGGCTTCGACGGAAAAGATGACGACTATAGTTGCGGGGCAAAGTGGGCCTGATTTTTCACTGCAATCCATCGACGGGAAAGAATATTCGCTAAAGAAGCTGCTGGAGGGTGGGCCAGTGCTGTTGTCGTTTTTTAAGGTTTCGTGCCCGGTCTGCCAGTTCACTTTTCCGTTTCTCGAGCGACTGTACAAGCGCTATGGAAGCGAGGAAACTGTCTTCCTCGGGATTTCCCAGGACAATGCCAAAGCGTCCAAGGAATTCGCGGACGAATACGGTGTGACGTTTCCTGTTTTAGTGGACGCGGAAGGATATCCGGCTTCCAACGCCTACGGGTTGACCAATGTGCCCACCAGTTTTCTGATCGATACCGGCGGCACGGTGAAGCTGAGCTGTGGTGGTTTCAACAAAAAAGAACTGGAAGCCATGGCGGCGGATCTTTCTGCCCGCCGCAAAATACCGCTGGAGGCTTTGTTCCGCGCTGATGAATCCGTGCCGGCCAACCGCCCTGGTTGAGGATCGAAAAACTAGGTTCGGTCGAACCTAAACGCAAACCTCCAAAAGATTCAGGTTAAGGCCCGGGCTCCTCCAGCCATGGCTTTTTGTGCTTCGGGGCGCGTTTCCTCTTATCCTCGATCACTTTGGTGTTGGACGGCGTGATCCCGGATTTTCGCGCGACTCGGCGAGCTTCCGTGCCCTTGTCGAATTTCTTTTTGCGCGGCTTTTTCATTTGCCCACCCTGACGGGGAACGCGCTTCACATTAGCATTGCTTTACGGGCCTTCGAGTCCGTAAGCTCTTGCCGGACGATTCTACGATTGCGGGAGCTCCTGTGAAAACAATCTTCAAAAGCCTGATCTTTAGTTGCACTTTTCTGTTTGTCTCGACGCTTGCGGCGTTGGCGCAGACGCCAGCGCCCGCCGCCAGCGAGCCTGGCGCGAATGTGGCGATCCTGGCGGGCCGCTTGATCGACGTACGCAGCGGGCACGTAACCACTAACGCGTACATCGTGGTAGAAAAAGATCGCATCGTTAGAATCGTGAATGCCGCGCCGGCCGGCGTGAAAGTCATCGATCTCTCCAAGTACACTGTGGTTCCCGGACTGATTGATTGCCACGCGCACCTGCTGGGTAATCCAAAAGATCAATCGGCCATGTCGGGCTTGCGCATGTCTTCCGCACAGGGCGCGATCTGGGGGGTGCACAACGCCACGATCTGGCTGGATCACGGATTCACCGCGCTGCGTGACGCCGGAGAATCCGATATTGGCTACGGCCAACTGGCTGTGCGCGACAGTATCAATCGTGGGCTCATTCGCGGCCCGCGGATGGTATCCGCGGGAAATTTTGTTTCGATTACCGGCGGCCATGGCGATGCCGACTTGTTGGCCCCTGACAAATCCTTGCCGCGCGCGGCAAATATGGCGGACACCGTGGATCAGGTAAGCGTAGCGGTGCGCCGCGACATCAAATTCGGGGCCGACTGGATTAAACTGATGGCCACCGGCGGCGTAATGGACCCGATCAGCGATTACACCGTCCAGGAATTGAGCCAGGAGCAGATGGCCAAGGCTGTAGAGGTGGCTCATCGCGCCGGGAAAAAGGTCATGGCTCACGCGGAAGGCGCAGAAGGAATAAAAGCGGCGGTTCGCGCGGGCGTCGACTCCATCGAGCACGGGACGGTGCTGGATGAAGAAGGCGCGAAGTTGATGGAACAGCACGGGACCTGGCTGGTGCCTACACTTTTTTGTTTTCAGCACGACATGGAAACCGGCCTGTCGCAGGGGCGGGACCCGGCCAGCTTCGCGAAAGGCGTGGCCATCATGAAGGAGCAGGGCCCGGCGTTCAAGCGCGCGCTTGATCACCATTTGAAAATTGCTTACGGCCTGGATGACGACGTGGATTTCGTTTCGAAGGAATTTGGCGCGCTGGTGCGTGGTGGCATGACACCCATGGAGGCATTGAGGGCCGCCACCATCAATGGCGCCGAGCTACTGGGCCGCACAAAAGATATCGGATCGATCGAACCGGGAAAATACGCGGACATTGTAGCGGTAGATGGCGATCCGCTTTCCGACATCACGGTAATGGAAAAAGTTACTTTTGTGATGAAGGGCGGCGAAGTTTACAAGCAGGTGGCGCAATAGTCTTGAGCGGAATTACTTTTAGAAATTAAACGAAACCTGGAGATCGATTTTGCGGTTCGCTGTTGAGGCGCCTCCGCCGGGGCCGAACCCACCGGCCAGACCGTTGGATTGGCCAAAGAGCGGCGAGCTGAGATTGCCGATGGGCAGCGCGAGATTGACGTTGTTGAAAATATTTCGCGCCGATGCGCTGAAGGTCAGGTTGTAGCGATGATTGGTGCTGCCGGCATCCGGTCCTCCGAGGCCGCGACCACCAAAACCGCCGCCACCGCGTCCGCCGCCACCAGGGCCGCCGGGACCACCGGGCCCGCGACCAAATGTTCCTCCGGGACCTCCCGGACCACCGGACCCACCAACAGCGCCAGCGGTGGCTTCCGTTTTCTTGCCAAATCCAAAGCTCTTGGTAAGGCGCAGGTTCATGGAAAAGTGCGAGGGCCCGGTCAGGTCGTTGATGGGCACCAGCGTTTCGCCAGGCTGCGGCACCACGTCGAACGAGCCAAAACGATTGGTTACTACATTTGACGGGAGGGAGTTGGCAGTGGCAAACGCGGGGCGATCATTAAAGATGGAATCTCCATTGAGATCCTGACCAGTGGTGACGTTGTAGGGGCTGCCGGAGCTGGCGGTCATGAAGGGGCTGAGGCGAAAGGCGTGAGGCAGCCCGATAGTGCCGCCGAAAAATACGCGATGGCGAATATCGGATGCAGAACGCCCGTAATCGAGGCTGATGTTGTTAAAGCTGGACGGAAAGCTGGACGCTCCCGTGCCGGTGTCGCTGTTGGCGTAATTCAGAGTGTAGTAGCCGAACAAGGAAAGTTTCGTTCCCAGGCGAATGCTGCTGTTCACGATTATCTGGTTCTGCTTGAAGATTCCTTCGGACTGGTATTGGTAGATATTGCCGGAGCCGCCGAGCGGCCGCGGCGCTGCGGACGCGTCGCACGGAAATGAGGTGCACTCCGGAGCATTAATGTTTTCGGTAAAAAATTGGTGCACGCCACGCGACGTGAGGTAAGTGACGGCGAGGTTGGCGTTTTTGGTGAGCTGACGCTCCACGCTGACGCCGGTCTGCATGATCGAAGGAACTTTGAGATTTGGATTGGCGCGATAAATCGTCGGTGAAGTGGTTCCGGCGGGCAAAGAATTTGGATCCGGTGTGCCGGAAAGAAAAAACTCCGGGTTGCTAACCAGGAATTGTTGCTGCGTAGTTCCATTCAGCCGCTGCTGCTGCAGCGCCAGCGAATAGGTAAAGCGGTCGTAGAAAATGCCGAAGCCGGCGCGCAGCACAATTTTGGGCGCGGCGTTTTTGGCTTTGGCACCCAGCCCCCATGCAAAGCCCAGGCGGGGAGCTACGTCGGCGTGGTCGCTGACATTGTTCTGACTTTCGAAACGCAGGCCGTCACTAAGAGTAATATTCGGCCGCAGGTGGAAATCGTCCTGGAGGTAAAGACCGGCATCGAAATAAGTTACCTGGGCACCGGGGCTGCCGGCAGTGATGGAGTATTGGCTGGCCCCTCCGCCCATGGCGACAATCTGGGCGAACGAAAGCCCATTGGCCAATCCCTGCTGGGTGATTTGATAGGCCTGCAACCCGCTGATAAACGGGCATGAACCCAGTGTGCTATCGGCGGCACAGGCGGGATCCTGCCGCGAGCCAAAGGTAAAATTGCCATTGAAGTTCGAGGTCTCCACGCTGGTGTCACGGTTGGCACGGAGCCGCGCTCCAAATTTCAAGAAATGTTTACCGAGGGCCATGGAGGTGTAATTCTGAAACTCGTAACGGTCGAGCACGTCGCGCACGGTGCCTTGCGAATTGCCCCCATCCGTGAAGGCCTGCTGTACCGAGACGGTTGGAAGGGCGCTCAGCGGAGTCTGATTTGAGGTTTCGCGAATAAATTGGAAGCGCGTCTCGTTGATGACCCTGGGACTGAGGATTTGGGTGTCGCTGACTTGCAGGGTCTGCTCGATTTCGAGCGAGTTGTAGCCGGTACCGGGTAAATCGAATTGACCGATGCCCTGGTTGTCCTGGCGATTGTGTTCGTACTGATAGCGGACGTTCAGGGTATTGTTCTTGCTCACCTGGTAGTCGAAACGAGGGCTCAGATTGGTGCGCACACGCGGGTTGGCTACCGCGTCGCTAAAATTAATCACATTGAAATTGGGATCGAGGACGGTGGCGCTTACGATGGAGAGGTCGTTGATGTCGCGGCGTTCGAAATTAGAAAAGAAAGAAGCCTTTTTGTTGATGGGGCCGCCGATGCTGCCGCTGAATTGCGTGGATTCGTAGCCGGGCGGTTGCGCGCCGGCGGGGATGACTTCGAAGGGATTGCGCGAATTGAAACCGACGGTGTTTCCGGTCAAAAATAACTGCCCGTGATATTTGTCGGTTCCTGGTTTGGTAAATATTTCGATTCGGCCGTAGCCCAACTTGTCGTATTCCGCCGAAAAGGGATTCTGGTTGACGCGGATTTCGCGGATGGAGGCTTTGGGCGGAAGCTGGCCGCCGGTGAAACCGTCGATATAAATCTGTCCGCCGTTCGGCCCGGCGGAAGGACCGGCCAGGGCCTGCAACTCCGATTGCAATTCGTCGGGGTCATCGGAGAGGGCTTCCAGGTCTTTGTCTTTCAAAATGATGGCGCCGGCATTGTTTTGCGGGTCCACATCGAGCTGCGTCGGCGAATCTTCCACGTGTATTTCAATTTTTTGTTCTGCAAGTGTCAGGGCAATCTTGAGCGTCTGCACCTGTCCCGCTTTTACCGCAACGTTGGCGGCGGTGAACTGGCCGAAGCCTTCGGCGACGACTTTCACGGTGTACGCGCCGGGCGCGAGTCCGGCGGCTTGGTAGGCGCCGTCGTTATTGGTGGAGAAGTCCAGAGAGATGCCATCTGGGGCCGTCAGCAACACGGCGGCTCCACTGACGGTGGCGCCGGAGGGATCGGTCACTTGACCGCGCAACGTTCCGGTGGTCGCGCCGGTGGTCGTGCCTGTCGCGGGTGTTTGCGCAAAAGAAGTTCCGCCGCCGACAAATACAAATATCGCAGCCAGAAAAACAAATACAGCTGTAGCTAAAATCCTGAATTTCATTCCATCTCCGGGAATAATTTCCGAGACGCCGGCGAAGTGCGTCGTTGCTAAGGCGTGCCTGCTTCCCCGCTGGGCGCGCCGCTCAGGCTCCAGGGCGAAAGAATGGAGGACGCCCCGCCATCAGGCGAGCTTTGCAGGATGGGTTCAACTCCCGCAAGCAAGATGATAGCGGTGACCGCATTCGTGGCGCTTTCGGCGCCGACCAGCATTACGGCATCGCCCTTTTGCAAATCGGAAATTGTCGAAGCGGGCAGGCGGCTGATCATCTGCTGCAAATCCATCGGACCGCTGGAGCCTCCGTTGGGGCCGCGGTCGCGTGGGCCGGATTCCCTGCTGCGGCCTTCTTCCTGGGTTGAGGCGGGCGGTTGACGAGTTCCTGTAGCTGGGGCTTTTGCCGTTGGCGCACCAGACGGCGGCGCCGGAGTGTCGTCGTTTTGTGCCGCAGCACCTGTGCCGTTCAACCGTTGCGCGATGCGTTGCGCCATCGGAGCGGGCAATTTTCGCAGTTGCGATTCAGAAGTAACCTTCACCGTTAACGTTTTTTTGGTGGCCAGGTCGTGCACCGTGATGGCGCCCTGCGCGCTGTCCAGCGATGAAATCGTGCCGGAAATATTTCGGAAGCTGCCTGACACAATTTCCACGGCAGTCAGCTCGCTGCCGTCGGGGTTTTTTTCGCCACGAGCGCGCAGTTGATCGCCCGGGCGAATCTCCGCCAACGGCGCGGGCCTGGCGTCATCGAACTTTACCGAGCGGGGAGCATACCGCCGGAGGATGGTTTGGGCGGAAACGTGGACGGCGACGGATTTTTTATCTCGCAGCGATGGCACCGTGAGGCTGATCACGCCAGACGCTGCGTCCACGCTGTTCACCAAGCCGCCGACTCCCGATTTCTGCCATGCGTCGCGCTCGCGGGCCTGTTTGTCCGTGATGTCCGCCTTCTTCATGGCCACGATGGAGGTGGCGGCAATACCTTGACCGACTTCGGGCGCGGGACCGCGCACCAGAATGCGGTCCCCAATCTGCAAGTCCGTCAAAGTTATCGTATGCGCGTCCTTCAAATCCTTTTGACCAGGAGCGATACGGACGATTTTTGTGGAGTCCCGAACTTCAACGTTCATTTCGGCGCCCGCATCGCTGGTGAATACCAGCCTATTCCCCGAAATGGATTTAATGGTTCCCAGGGTAGAGGGCGATTTTGGAGCGGCGGCCGGTGACGTGGCGGCTTCCTGGGCCGAGGCGTCCGTACCGAGTAATGCGCTGGCAAGGCCCAGATTGAGCAGCAGTATGGCGAAGAAAAACGATCGCGAACACGCGCTGAACGGCGCGAAGTTGGTGAGCTTGCGTATATTCATTCTCAATTCACGTGTGCGACTTCGATGTTGATTAGACGCTTGTTTTGGATGAAAGCGTTTCACCTCGTTCGCTAATACCTAGCCCGTGGGGGATTGGCTGGTATGGTTCAACTTGTGCCGGCTGAATGCCTCCTTGAGCGAGGGGTAGTCAGTGGAAACTGCATATGCGTTGGATACATCGCTATCAGGCTGAGGTGCGCGACGGGATCTTCAATGGCAGGGGTGCTTGCGGGTGTGCCCGGGGCGAGGGTAGAAGCCAGTTGCGATGCAATTACGACGCGCGGAGAGAAGCTTGCGTGCCATGCTGGTCAGAATTCGCGGCCTTGAGCGGGATGGTCACTTCAATCAGGGTCCCAGGTTGCGCATTCCGCAAGCGCAATTCTCCGCCAAATTCTTTGGCGCGCTGACGCATCCCACCCAGTCCGATGCCGACGCTGCCGGGGCGGAGCTCGACAATGTGAGCGGCAATGCCTTTTCCGAAGTCGCGGACGGTCAAAACCACGTGGTCCGCATTTTTCGTCAACGTTATGCACGCTTTAGCGGCGCCGGAATGTCGAAAAACATTGGTCAGCGCTTCCTGAGTAATGCGGAACACGGCAGTTTCGACTTCAGGCGAAAGCCGCGGAAATTCCTGCGGGTCAACATCGAATACCGTTTCGATGCCGCTGCGTTCCGTCAATCCGTCCAGGTACCAGCGCAACGCCGACTGCAGACCGATTTCGTCCAGCAAAGGGGGATGGAGCAAATGAGAAATACTACGGACCTGTTGCATCACGCGTTCCAGAAGCCCGCTGGCCTTCAGGGCCGCCTGAGATTTAGCTTCCGCCGATTGGTTGCCGATGTGTATGCCGTCGACCAGCATTTTGGCGGCGCTGAGCTCCTGCCCGAGCCCGTCATGCAAATCGCGCGCGATGCGGCGGCGTTCTTCATCCTGGGTGCTAAGTAGCCTGCCGGAAAGTCCACGCAGCTCGGTGTTCAACAACCCGAGTTGCTGGGCGTTGCGATGCAGCTCGGCGAAGACGCTGACCTTGGCGCGCAAAAGCTCCGGTACCACAGGCACGGACAAATAATCGACGGCGCCGCGTTGATAGCCTTTCAAGCGATCCAGGTCGGTGAGATGGACGGCCGAAATAAAGATGATGGCGGTCTTTTGAAAGCGCGGATGCTGGCGAATGATTTCCGCCAGCTCGAAGCCATCCAACTCGGGCATGCTGACGTCCATAAGAACTACCGCGATGTCGGTCTTCAGTAAAATTTCCAAGGCTTCGCGACCCGAATTGGCCTTGATTAGATTTTCACCCAGCTCGGCAAGGATAGCCTCGTAAGTCAACAACTTTGCCGGCTGATCATCCACCATCAATATATTTACCTTTTCGGACGCGATCATATTCTCTCTTTGGAGCCGGCCGGTGGAGAAGCCAGCGCCGCATACCCATCGTACTCATTTTTGGTGAAGCTTGTGTGGCTGGTCATCACAATCGCGGCTAGCGGTGCAGCCACATGCGCAAGGCGGAAAGAAGCTGGTCGGTATTCACGGGCTTGGCCAGGTACTCCGAAGCTCCCGCTTCCAGACATTTCTCACGATCCCCCTTCATGGCTTTGGCAGTTAAGGCGATGATGGGCAGGCGGCGCAGCGCAGCATTCTGGCGGATCACCTGCATGGTTTCATAGCCGTCCATTTCCGGCATCATGATGTCCATCAAAACGATAGCGACGTCTTTGGTGGACTCGAGCGTCTTAATGGCTTCGCGGCCGGTTCCGGCGGTGAGCACGGTCATGCCACGCCGCTCGAGCACGCTGCTGAGCGCGAAAATGTTTCGCACGTCATCGTCGACGACCAACACTTTTTTACCGACCAGCGCCTCATCGGAGCGATGCAGCCTTTCGAGCATACGTTGTTTCTCTGGCGGCAAGTCAGCAACGACACGGTGCAGGAAGAGCGCGGTTTCATCCAGCAGCCGCTCGGGAGATTCGACGTCTTTGACCACGACGCTGCGCGCCAGGGTATGCAGGCGGGCATCTTCTTCCGAAGAAAGCTCTTTGCCGGTGAAAACAACGACAGGCAAATCGCTAAGCGTGGGACTGTTGCCGATGCGTTCGAGCACGTCGAAACCGGACATATCCGGGAGGCGCAAATCCAGCACCACGCAATCGAAATTGTTTTCGTTTACGGTGGCCAACGCTTCCAAGCCGGTTTCCGCCACGGTCACGTCGATGTCGGTGTGGGTGAGCAATTCGCGAATACTCAACTGCTCGGCAGGATTGTCTTCGACTACCAGCAAGCGGCGGCGGCGAGGTGCGGAGTACACTTTGATTTTTTCGAGCGCCGTCTCGAGGCCCTCCGTGGTAGTGGGTTTGGTCACGAAGGAAAATGCGCCGCGCGCCAAGCCGTGGTGGCGGTCTTCGTCCATGGTGAGCATCTGCACGGGAATGTGGCGCGTCGCGGAGTCCTGCTTCAAGTGGTTGAGCACGGTCCAGCCGAGCATGTCGGGAAGAAAAACGTCCAGGGAAACCGCGGTGGGATGATATTCGCGCGCGAGAGCCAGAGCTTCCGCGCCGCGCGACGCGATTAACACCTTAAAGCCCTTATCGCGGGACAGATCGGCGAGCACACGCGCGTAGTGCGGATCGTCCTCGACGATCAGCAGTACATGGTCGCCCGGCACGAGACTTTCCCGGTCATCGGGAATGATTTCCGCCGGGTGCTCCAGCATGGCCGCGCTCGTAAGATGAAGCGTCGAAGCTGCGGCCGACGATTTGCGCTCATTTATGGCGCCCAGCGCGTTAGACGGGCCGACATAAGTCTTCGGCAAGTACAACGTAAAGGTACTGCCCTTTCCAGGCTGGCTGCGCAGCTGAATTTCACCGCCCAGCAAGCTGGCTAGCTCGCGGCTGATGGCCAGGCCCAAACCGGTTCCGCCGTACTTGCGGCTGGTTCCGGCGTCGGCTTGCTGGAAAGCCTCGAAGATAATTCTCTGCTTTTCAGTGGGGATGCCGATGCCGGTGTCGGAAACTTCAAAAGCGATGACCGAGGCCGCGCCGTTGAGAATGGGGTGATTTTCGCTCCAACCACTTTCCACGGCGGAAACTGCCAGCCTTACGCCACCGTGCTCGGTGAACTTGAAGGCGTTGGAAAGCAAGTTTTTCAAAACTTGCTGTAAGCGCTTCGAGTCTGTCACCAAACTGCGGGTGAGATGCGGATCGGAAGAAACCTCGAAGGACAAGCGGCGATTTTCCGCTTCGTGTTTGAAGGGCCGGCCAATCATTTCGAGCAGGCTGGCAAAGAATACTTCTTCCGCTTCTACGGAAACCGTGCCGGATTCGATCTTGGACAGATCGAGAATGTCGCTGATGAGGTTGAGCAGGTCGGTTCCGGCACCGTGAATGGTGCGCGCGAACTCCACTTGCTTGGGCGTGAGGTTGGCGTCGGGGTTATCGCTGAGCTGCTGACCGAGAACGAGAATGCTGTTCAGCGGGGTACGCAACTCATGCGACATGTTGGCCAGGAATTCCGATTTGTACTTGGAAGTGAGCGCCAGTTCCTTGGCTTTTTCTTCCAGCGCGCGGCGGGCTTGCTCGATTTCCTGGTTTTTGCGCTCGACTTCCACGTTCTGTTCGGCCAACTGCTGCGCTTTCTGCGCCAGTTGCTCGTTGGTCTGCTGCAACTCTTTCTGCTGAGTCTGGAGTTCGGTCGCTAACTGCTGCGACTGCTTCAGTAAGCCTTCCGTCTGCATGGTGGCTTCGATACTGTTCAGCACGATGCCGATGCTGGCGGTCAGCTGTTCAAGGAAGGCCAGGTGCGAGGCGGTGAAACTGCTGAGTGAAGCCAGCTCGATGACCGCCTTGACGCGGTCTTCGAAAAGCACCGGCAACACGATGACGTTTTTCGGAACGGCTTCGAATAAACCGGAGCGCACGGGAATGGCGTTTTCTGGAACGTCTGCGATGAGCATGCGGCGCTTTTCGGAGGCGCACTGACCGACCAGGCCTTCTCCGACGCGCAAATGCTGGCGGTGGCCGTTTTCCCCATCGTCGGCAAACGCGGAGAGGAGCACCATGCCGGAAGAATTTTCCGTCTCCATTTGATAGATCACGCCTTGCTGGGCGTTAACCAGCGGAGCCAACTCGGAAAGCATCATGCGTCCGACTGATGTGAGGTCGCGCTGGCCCTGCAACATACCGGTGAAGCGGGCGAGGTTGGTCTTCAGCCAGTCCTGCTCGGCGTTGCGATCGGTGGTGAGGCGCAGGTTGTCGATCATGGTGTTGATGTTGTCTTTCAGCTCGGCGACTTCTCCGCTGGCTTCCACCTGAATCGAACGGGTCAAGTCGCCCTTGGTTACAGCGGTGGCGACTTCGGCGATCGCGCGCACCTGGTTGGTCAGGTTGTCGGCGAGAAGGTTTACGTTGCCGGTCAAATCTTTCCACGTACCGGCGGCGCCGGGGACGTTAGCCTGGCCACCGAGGCGGCCTTCGACGCCGACTTCACGGGCCACGGTGGTGACCTGATCGGCGAACGTCGCCAGCGTGTCGGTCATGTTGTTGATGGTTTCAGCGAGGGCAGCGACTTCGCCCTTGGCGTTTACGGTGAGTTTCTGGGTGAGTTCGCCGTTGGCGACGGCGGTGACGACTTTCACGATGCCGCGCACCTGTTCGGTGAGGTTGCTGGCCATGAAGTTGACGTTGTCGGTCAAATCTTTCCAGGTGCCGGCGACGCCGGGGACTTTAGCCTGACCGCCCAGCTTTCCTTCGGTGCCAACGTCGCGCGCCACGCGGGTGACTTCTCCGGCGAAGGCGTTGAGCTGGTCCACCATGGTGTTGATGGTGTTTTTTAATTCGAGAATTTCGCCTTTCACGTCCACGGTGATTTTGCGGGAGAGATCGCCGCGTGCCACGGCGGTGGTGACTTCGGCGATGTTTCTTACCTGGCCGGTCAAGTTTCCGGCCATGGAGTTGACGGAGTCGGTCAAATCCTTCCACGTGCCGGCGACGCCGGGGACGTTGGCTTGTCCACCCAAGCGGCCTTCGCTGCCGACTTCGCGCGCCACACGGGTGACTTCGGCGGCGAAGGAGCGGAGCTGCTCGACCATGGTGTTGAGGGTTTCTTTGAGCTGCAAAATTTCGCCGCGCACGTCCACGGTGATTTTGCGGGAGAGGTCGCCGCTGGCGATGGCGGTGGCGACTTCGGCGATATTGCGAACCTGGCCAGTGAGATTGCTGGCCATGAAGTTCACGTTGTCGGTCAAATCTTTCCAGGTGCCGCCGACACCGGGCACCTGGGCCTGGCCGCCCAACTTCCCTTCCGTGCCGACTTCGCGCGCGACGCGGGTAACTTCTCCGGCGAAGGCGTTGAGCTGGTCGACCATGGTATTGATGGTGTTTTTTAATTCGAGAATTTCGCCTTTCACGTCCACGGTGATTTTGCGCGACAAGTCGCCGCGCGCCACGGCGGTGGTGACTTCGGCGATATTTCTCACCTGACCAGTGAGATTTCCGGCCATGGAGTTCACCGAGTCGGTCAGATCCTTCCATGTTCCGGCGACGCCGGGTACGTTAGCTTGACCACCGAGGCGACCTTCGCTGCCGACTTCGCGCGCCACGCGGGTGACTTCGCCGGCGAAAGCGTTGAGCTGGTCCACCATGGTGTTGATGGTGTCTTTCAGGAGCAAAATTTCGCCGCTGACGTTGACGGTAATTTTCTTGGAAAGGTCGCCGCTGGCGATAGCTGTAGCGACTTCGGCGATGTTGCGAACCTGGCCGGTCAGGTTGCTGGCCATGGAGTTAACCGAGTCGGTCAAATCTTTCCACGTTCCGGCGACGCCGGGCACAAGGGCCTGTCCGCCGAGTTTCCCGTCGGTGCCGACTTCGCGGGCCACGCGGGTGACTTCCGAAGCGAAGGAGCGGAGCTGATCCACCATCGTATTGATGGTGTCTTTCAATTCGAGAATCTCGCCCTTCACGTCCACGGTGATTTTTCGAGACAGGTCGCCGCGGGCCACGGCGGTGGAAACTTCGGCGATGTTGCGAACCTGGCCGGTGAGATTGCTGGCCATGAAGTTGACATTGTCAGTCAAATCTTTCCAAGTGCCGGCCACGCCAGGTACCTGGGCCTGTCCGCCAAGTTTTCCTTCGGTACCGACTTCGCGGGCCACGCGAGTGACTTCTCCAGCGAAGGCATTCAGTTGGTCCACCATCGTATTAATGGTGTTTTTCAACTCGAGAATTTCACCTTTCACGTCTACCGTGATTTTGCGGGAGAGGTCGCCGCGCGCCACTGCGGTGGTAACTTCCGCGATGTTGCGGACCTGACCGGTCAGGTTTCCGGCCATGGAGTTCACCGAGTCCGTGAGGTCCTTCCACGTTCCCGCAACGCCGGGGACGTTGGCCTGGCCACCGAGGCGGCCTTCGCTGCCGACCTCGCGCGCCACGCGGGTGACTTCTCCGGCGAAGCGGTTGAGCTGGTCCACCATGGTGTTGAGAGTTTCTTTAAGCTGCAGAATCTCACCGCGCACATCCACGGTGATTTTGCGGGAAAGGTCGCCGCTGGCAATAGCGGTGGCGACTTCGGCGATGTTACGAACCTGGCCAGTGAGGTTGCTGGCCATGAAGTTCACGTTGTCGGTCAAATCTTTCCACGTGCCGCCGACACCGGGTACCTGGGCCTGGCCGCCCAACTTCCCTTCGGTACCGACTTCGCGGGCCACGCGGGTGACTTCACCGGCGAAGGCGTTCAACTGGTCGACCATGGTATTGATGGTGTCTTTGAGTTCGAGAATTTCACCCTTCACGTCCACGGTGATTTTGCGCGACAGGTCGCCACGCGCGACGGCGGTCGTAACTTCGGCGATGTTTCGTACCTGCGCGGTCAAGTTTCCGGCCATCGCGTTTACCGAGTCGGTCAAATCTTTCCAGGTTCCCGCCACGCCGGGGACTACTGCCTGTCCGCCTAATTTTCCGTCAGTGCCAACTTCACGCGCCACGCGGGTGACTTCGGAAGCGAAGGAGCGCAACTGATCCACCATGGTGTTGATGGCTTCCTTGAGCTGCAAAATTTCGCCGCGCACGTCCACGGTGATTTTGCGCGACAAGTCGCCGCTGGCGACGGCGGTGGCGACTTCCGCGATGTTGCGCACCTGACCGGTGAGGTTGCTGGCCATGGAGTTGACGTTGTCGGTCAAATCTTTCCACGTGCCCGCAACGCCGGGGACTTGCGCCTGCCCACCCAGCTTCCCTTCCGTACCTACCTCGCGCGCCACACGGGTGACTTCCGCGGTGAATACGCCGAGTTGCTGAATCATGGTGTTCACGATCGTTGCCGAACGTAAAAACTCGCCTTCCAGCGGGCGGCCATCCACGTCCAGCCGCACGGTCTGCGTCAAATTTCCTTGCGCGACCGCGGCGATCGCGCGAGTAACTTCCGTGGTGGGGCGCAGCAAATCTTCCACCAGCGTATTCACGGAGCCTTCCATCTCGCCCCACGCGCCCTTGGATTGATGAAAGCGCGTGCGCTCGCGAGTTCTTCCTTCTTTACCAACCACTTGCCCCACGCGTTTTAGTTCGTTAGCCATTTGCTGATTGGCGGTAACAATTTCGTTGAAGGTGTCGGCAATTTTTCCCGACAGGCCGGTCCACGCACCGGGGAGACGTACGGAAAAATCTCCATCGCGCATGGTTTGCAGGCTGGCAAGAATGGCGGCGAGCTCGCCAGGTGCTACGTTCCCGCCGAAAGCGGCGCCGTTATTCTTTCCGTTGCGCGCGCCAGATTTCGTGTTGGCTGGTGACACAGCGACACCTGAGCCGTCGTTGCTCTTTTCCGCGTCGATGCGTGCTTCCACAGTCTCGGTAGTTCTCGAATTGGCGTCCTGGTTGCTGCGCTTCATGAATAGTTTCTCCTCAACGATTTACGCGGATCGGTAATGAGAAATCATTGACCGGATAAGTGCGTATCAGTACGGAAAATACTGGAGTCAATCGGGTAAAAACCCCTTAGAACCCTCTTACTTAACTAACATGATTGGGCGGCCATTGTGCCTACAGTGTTTCCTGTAGGGCCGCCTCAAAGATAATCGCCGTTTCGTACCGGAATCGACCTCGAGGAAGCATCGGTGCGCAACGAGCGTCGATGGTTTTAGAGGCGGACATCGAGGCGGGATTCTGATTTTGCACTGGAAAAAATAGAAAGGAGCCCGCCTGAATTCGACGGGCTGCTGTTGAGGATGAGAAAAAACGTCAGAGATGCCTAGTCGCGTTCGTGATCTCGATCGTGGTCGCCGCGATCATCGCCATTAGCGCGCAGAATTTCCCAGGTGTTGTTGTCGCCGTGCTGCTGGGTGTAAAAGAGCCTCCAGCCATGACGAAACGGCGCGGAATACGAAAACTGTTTTTTAATTTTTTGTCCGGTATTTTTGCTTGACGATTGGAAGCGCCGACAACCTGGGCCTCATCTTGTCAGTTAAGATTACCGGTGGCATATATTGCCGCTATGTCACGCTCACAGCGACGGAAATAATCGCGGCGGCTTCCGCTAGAGACAGAGAAACGGTGGGATTTGTCGCCGTTCCAGAAAAATCGACCTGAGGAACAACCTGGAAGGTTCACGTGAGGACGGGTGGGGTTGCTCCACCTTTGTAGCCTAGCGTTCGGGAGTCATCGGTGTGGCACACATACGTTAAATCCTTCCCTATTCGGAGCTTAGAGCTGTTTCCCTTGCTCTCAATGGACCCTACCCTTCTTTCGACAGACCTCGCATCCATGTTTAAGGAGGCAGACGTTCGGTTTATATATTTATACTTGACAGATAAATAAATAATGGCCTATAAGGGCTCACCATTTGATACAGGCGCCGCGATCGGTTTCTGTGCTCGAAAAGCTGGTCGCGGGCGTTCTCGAGAAAGGAGAAATCAATCGTGAGCAAATTAACACCCCACGTAGCATTGGTACCTGATAGTCCAGCGGTGACCCTGGCCGACGTTTCTGCTGCCGTCGCCGCAGTCCAAAAGCAGGTTACACGCGATTTCGGTCCGTTGTGGGGAATCAATGCCACAGTCGACGCATTTGAAAAGCTGGAATCAGTGCCAATTGATTATTGGCCTGTAATCGTGCGCGACGACATCAAAGAGCCCGGCGCGGCAGGATATCACACCGACGATCATGGGCAGCCCTTCTCTCTCGTCCAAGCAGACCCCGGTTGGGAATTGACCGCCAGCCACGAAGTTCTCGAAATGCTTGCAGATCCCTTCGGAAACCGGACGGTGGCTGGGCCCCCTCCTCCGAATTCGCCCGCGCCCGTGTCCCGGTTCACCCGGGTCGTGTATCTGGTGGAAGTTTGCGATCCCTGCGAAGGAGAGCAGTTTGCTTACGAGGTGAATGGTATACAGCTCTCCGATTTCATTACCCCACACTATTACGATCCCAACGGAGCTACCGGGGTCCAGTACAGTTTCCGGGGAAGTATTAAGGAGCCCCACTCCGTGCTGGAAGACGGCTATGTCAGCTTCGGCAACCCGGTGGACAATCGCTGGTATCAGATCATCGTACGAAACGGACAATCCCAGGTACGTGACTTGGGGGTGATTACGGCGAGGCAGGGAAAAAGTTTGCGGGAACTTGTTGACCGTGCCGTTCGCGAAGTTCGTAAAGACGAGCACTATCGCACGAAATCTCCGGATGCCGGCAAACTTGCCATGGCAGCGGCCGCTTCAGGATCGTCCCTTGTCGAATCAAGCGCCGCCCGCGCAAAATTGCTGCGCTCGTACGTCAAAGAGCTAAAATAGACTCCCGGGTTTGTGGCTTGCAATTTGACTCGGCCTGGAGCCGACAATGGCTGACGAGAAATCTCACACCCAAGAAGGTCAGATCGAACGAGCACAGCGGCTGCGTCAAAAAATCGAAAACCTCAAAGACGGTGTCCCTGACGATCCTTCCTCGTCTGAAGGCAAGTCTTTGAAGGAACAAATTGACGAGCGCGCCCACAAAGTAGTCAAGCCTGAGGGTACGTCGGATCCTGAATAGGATTCGACGTGCAGCCCTGCCAGGCCGGCCTCCGCGCCCAAGCTTCGTTATCCCACCCTTCGCCGACCAGGGAGTAAATTCGCACAAGGACCGTACCAGCCCGGACGGTCGGGAACCGCACCTTTCCCATCTCTGAGAGCAAAAACCGCTCGTCCTTAGGACTCCTGGTACGGACGTTTGGAACACGCGAGCTATAGCAGCCCGACATTGGAGCCCGTAGGATTACTCATTGAAAGTTCTGGTATTTCTTTCAAGGCGGTAAAGCGCCGTTGACGGCCAGATGCAACGAGGCAATCTTAAGATGACAAGATTTTGGGGATATGTTCCCGGGCGCGGATATTTTTTAATCACTTTTCTGACGCTCTGCGCCGTGATCCTATTGGGGGCTTCGTTTCATGAGCACCGAAGCACAAAGCGATCATTAGCTGCCGCACAACTGGCAACGGCCCCTGTTTGGCCACTTTCTTCTGCCGGCGGGCACTTCGGACAAGAGCCTCGGACGGTTTTCCCCTATTCAATTATTCCCGGCGGCGCGGAGTCCCCGCAGGAACTGCGACAAGCCGTGACCATGGATCCGGTCGTCGCGCGACATTATTCCGACTTTGATCTCGCAAAAATTCGCCGCGTAACCCTGAATACCCCGCAAATGATGTACGTTTCCTACCGCATCGGAAACAACGTCTTGTGGACCAGACACAAAATGACGCTGCCGAAGGGCGAAACGATGCTGACGGACGGGAATCTAATGGCCCGAACTCGTTGCGGAAATCGCGTTTCCGCTGTGCCGATCAGTCCGAACGCTCTCGTGGAGCCGGCGGCGGAAGAATTTAACGCCCCGACATTCGCTCCTTTATCGACTCCTTACCTCGCGGCGTATCCAGCATTGCGCGCGGCATTTCCCTCAGGGTTAGGTACTCAGCCAACTGGACGGTCCATTTCGCCCTCCACTCCCATCGCCCCGTTCTTTCCGCTTCCCGGCGGAGGTGGCGGAGGTAGTTCTCCACCCCCGGTCGTACCAATTCCGGCTCCGATCGGTGTTCCGGAACCGGGAACAGCAGGGTTAGTCCTGGTCGGTTTGGGCGCTACGTGGCTGATGCGCCGTAACAGAAAAGCGCGCTAATCCTTCACTCGGTGAACGCAACCTTCTCGTATCAGCTCCCTTTTACGCCACAACACCGGGTTGGCCTAATCCCGCCTTTTGCCACGTCTTTTTTGCAACTTCCGCCAGATTATACGGATACGGCGGAGGCGTGTGGGAGTCGAATTAAAAAGCGAGTCTGTAAGCCTCGTGTTTAAGCGGCGTTGCAACCCACACTCTAACTCAACTGGAACAGAGTGGAACAAATACGCATGGCGAGCGTTGTGATATAAAGACTCGCCAAAACATAAAAGCCTGCGCCTTGCGGGAGACCACATTTGGCGGCGTCAATCAGAGTTTTGTGTGCGTGGCGGAATTGGACGCGGCTTAAATATGGCGGGGATAAATGGAGGAAAGGCGAATAATAGAACATTCCATCAATCTACTTTCCATGTGAAAGTTCGACCGAGGTCGCCCTCGAATCCATTTGTGAGCACAACTTTTCTAAAGCCTCGCAAATGGAGTTCATTGAAATCGAGTTTCTTCGAAAGCGTGTTTGCGGCCACTCTTCCGGTTAGCGCGTATTTAATGCGTAACGTTGCCTTCTTCGGGCCGATGGCCGTTGTCGTGGATTCGATTCCGGCATCCAACATTAATTGGTCTATCGTCGCGGCATAGTGTGCGCGATTTTCTGCGGTATCTGCATAGGGGTCGGGAGCGTCTGAGATTGCGGCTACCGGTGTACCCCCCGGCGTTGGCGTGGAATCGTTCTGCGCTACCGCGATCACGAACACAATGATGACAGCTATTCCGCTCACCACGAGAATTCGAAAACCTTTGCTGCTATCCCAAGCCTTTCCGAATTCGCCCATTCGCGTTCTCCTGTCTGCGCGGGAGCGTTTTAAAGGGCAGATGCTAACACAAAACTTGGGATTGACTCCTCGGGTTTTGCCGCCGCCATTCCGCTATTGTCTCCTCCAATTGAATCAACTTAAACGGAAGCGTCGCGGGTGTTCAATTTTGTACTTCCTCAATCTTCAACAATTTGGCATTATTGATGACAGCGAAACAGCCCTCGCTGGGAAGTTACTGCCATGGCTCAGTGGACTCTGAATTGTCAGAACTGCAACGGGATTTTCAGCCACAGCGAGATTGCCCCAGTATCGTCCAACAGGCCCTATGATGCGCTCTGGCCCTATCGACCTGAGGTTCCCGAAGGCGGTTTCAACGCGATTTGCCCGCACTGCCACCTATCGGGGCTGTACGAAAGGTATCAACTGACACTTCGCTGGAATAATGATTATCAGCGTTTCCTTGCCACCTAAACGCACCTGCTCGTTTCGCTTTTGGTTCGTTTAACCCCGCTACCACAAACTCGCATCGAATGTGCATGCCGCTCCGAAACCGAACCCGGAGGAACAGCCGAGCACGAAAACTTCGCGTGGCGGCACATTTGGAACTTCAAGGCCGAAATCAATCTGGGTTACGCCGGACATGGGCTTGATTCGCTGTAGCAACGCGTATCTAATCTTAACGAACTTGATACTATTATGGGAAATCTCATTTTTTACAATTATTACGGAAGTTTTAGGACCGGGTGTCTTTAGGATCAGCTTCCACGGTGACAACCACACGGGCACCGGGTTTTAGCTTTACCTTGTTGCCGTTTTTGTCTTCCAATTTATTCTCGATGCGAATCTCCCTATATAAATCGTCAGCACCGTCTACTGCAATTTCGGCCTTCTCGGGTTCGTGCGGAAGCGGTGACTCAATAACCTTTTGGACGATTCCAGGCTTCGTAGTTTTTGCGCTGTGGCGCATAACGACCTCTCCTTCAAAGCTCACCGACCTGAAAGTTTGCTCAAACTATGCGGTTGGCCAACGGGCTCAATGTATCGCACCTAAAGTGCGCATGCATGTCTCATATTGCACAGAAACGTTTCTCAACATCATGGAACGATTCGACGTATGGGCAGAGCCACGGTCCCAAAAGTCTCACGGCTGCATTCGTTGCAACCATCAATAAATACCATTGGAGACTTAACTGCTGAAATGTCGCAACCACGTGTCGCGGCGTCCGTGCTTTCCGATGACAGTCCCCCTGATAGTCCTCGCAAATTTCCCCAACAATCTCGAATGAAGGCAGTGCACATCCTTTCCAATTTTAGAGGCTTGTATGCGAGAGTCGCAGGTGTATAGCGCCTGGTTTTTTGGACAGTGAATTGAGTGTATTCATGCCGCGGCTCCGAGTGCAAGGAACTGCTGGCGAGCCTGGGCGGGCGTGAGGTAGCCCAAGCGCTGGACGATCCAGCGTTGGTTGTAACGTTCACGAAATTCCGCCAGCGCGCATCGCAGTTCCTCGACGTTCTGAAATACCCTCACCC
>JALYLI010000130.1 GCA_030774335.1 Acidobacteriota bacterium
ACGTGATCAACCTGGTTTCGGTGGAGAGCCGCCTGCCTGTCGGACTCTATGACCTGGCTGCGGTCGACGGAGATATTGTGTTTCGCGCTGGCGTTGCCGGAGAAACTTACAAGGGGATTGGCAAGTACGATTTGAATCTGGAGGGCATGCCGCTCTTTGCCGATGCTAGCGGTCCGCACGGAAGCGCCACCAGCGATTCGGAGCGCACCATGGTTACGGCGGCTACCAAGAAGATTGTGGCGTTGATTGTGTCGTTTGGCGGCGCGTCAGAGCTGGCAAGATGGAACCAGCGCATGTGTGATTTGCTGTCGCTCTATGCCGCGGCGCGTAATAAGCAGAGCTGGGTGGTGCCGTAGAACGGTGCTGGGAGGCTTGCGCGACAGATCGAAGAGAGATTCCTCGCCCGCCACGGCGAGTAAACCTACGCAAGCCGACTCGTTCGCCCTTCGACGGAGCTCAGGGCAGGAGCGAACAAGAAGAAATGCGTCGGCCCGACCGCCACGGCGGTTAAACTCCGCTCGGAATGACAGTCGGTGGCCTATTACAGGAACTTGTCGCAAACGTCGTAAACGTCGCAACTAACAATTCGCCGCGAAATTATTATTTCGAGACTTCTTCGGCTACTGTCTGGCGTTGATCTACGCGCGAACTCAAAAATCCGCGCGCGGCCAGCAGTTCGGCGTTCATCACCGCGGCTCCGGCTGCTCCTCGAACCAGGTTGTGCGAGAGCAAAGTAAGCTTCACATCCAGCAGTGGGCACTCGCGCACGCGGCCGACTACCGCGGCCATGCCGCCGCCCGCGTCCACATCGCGGCGCGGCTGCGGGCGATTTTCTTCGTCGCGCACGATGATGGGATGGCGCAGCGCCGACGGCAGCGCCGCCAGTTGCGCATCCACTTCAAAAGTGCGCAGCGCTTCCTGCACCTCATATAACGACGCGATTTTTTTCAGCCCAATGCTGACGCACTCGAGGTGCCCATCCAGCACCGGAACGCGATTGCAGTGCGCGGCCAGCCCGATGCCCGCATCCACAAACCGCGATCCGTCCCACTTGCCGAGCAGTTTTTGCGGCTCCGTTTCCATTTTTTCTTCTTCGCCGCTGATGAACGGAATTACGTTGCCGTGAATATCCAGCGTGGCCACGCCCGGATATCCGGCGCCCGACACAGCTTGGAGCGTAACCACAAAAACTTTTTCCAGGCCAAACGCGTCGGCCAGCGGCTTCAATACCAGCACCAGCCCAGCCGTCGAACAATTCGGATTGGTGACGATAAATCCGCGATCGTAGCCGCGCTTTTTCTGCTGCACCGGAATAGCGTCAAGATGCGCGGCGTTCACTTCCGCGATCAGCAACGGAACATCAGGATCCATGCGATGGTTTTTGGAGTTGCTCACTACTGGATAACCGGCGCGCGCAAAATCCTCTTCCGCTTCGCCGGCTACAGATGAATCCAGCGCGGAGAAAACAAAATCGCAATCAAGCGTCGGCTCCAGGCCTTTTACAATCAAGACGCGCGCTCTCTTCGGGATCGGCGTATCAAGATGCCAGCGGACGGCCTCGGAATAGCGTTTGCCGGAGGATCGTTCAGAAGCGGCCACTTCGGTGAGCTCGAACCAGGGATGATCGGCGAGAAGTTTGACGATGCGCTGGCCGACGAGGCCGGTAGCGCCCAGTACACCGGCGCGCCATTTGGCGGTGCGGCCTGCTGGCAGCGCACTGCGTCCGATATTTTCGTTTGCAGCCATTTTGCTTTTCGCGTCCTGCTTCCCGCTTTCGAGACTCATGTCACGGCTCCTGATTTCGCCGGAGCGTTCTCTGGAGCGGGCTAAACAAAAAACCCACCGCCAGTGCTTCGGCGGTGGGTGGGAAACTTTTGCTATGGGTCTAGCTGTTTCTCCACTCGCCCGAAGCGCCAATAGCCGGCGTCGTAGCCGGCGTGCTGGTAGTAATTCGCGTGGTGGCGATGGAGTTCATTGCGGGAAGAGAATATCACGAGCGCTATGCGCCTTAAAGCGATTCCTGCGGCCCGTGTCCTGTAAGATTAATGATATAGACGGGTGTGCTACCATCCAAAAGTTGCGCCTCGACGGAGAGCCGCTCTCGATGTCATCAACTAAGTCAGGGCAAATGAATGCCTTGCGCAAAATGCAGGCCGGGCCGGGCTTGTCATTTGAGCCCGCGCCGCTGCCAACGATCGGGCCAACCGACGTACTCGTGCGGGTTACTGCGGCGTCCATTTGCGGCACAGACCTGCATATATATGGATGGGATCGCTGGTCGCAGGGGCGCATAAAGCCTCCCGTGACCCTGGGGCATGAATTTGTCGGCGTTGTGGAAGGAGTCGGGGAAGAAGTAGCGGCGGTGAAACCCGGAGATAAAGTCAGCGCGGAAATGCACCTGAACTGCGGCCACTGCCATCAATGCCGCCTCGGCGAAGCGCACATCTGCCAGAACCTGCGCATCATCGGCATCGATCGCGACGGCGCGTTCGCCGAGTTCGTGAAAATACCTGCCTCCAATATCTGGAAGCTGGACCCGGCCATTCCCGAGCATTACGGAGCGATTCTCGACCCGCTGGGAAACGCCGTGCACACCGTCCTCGCTGGAGACATTGCTGGAAAGACCGCGCTGGTCACCGGCTGCGGTCCGATTGGATTGATGGCCATCGCGGTGGCCAAAGCTTGCGGAAGTTCCACCGTTTTTGCCACGGAGACGAATGCGCAGCGCCGCGCCATGGCGCAAAGAATGGGCGCCGATGTGGTGATCGATCCCGCGTCAGAAAACGCCGCGAAGAGAGTTCTCGCGGAGACTTCCGGTACGGGGGTGGATGTACTGCTGGAAATGTCGGGCAATCCCACGGCGATACAGCAGGGCTTTGCGGCTTTACGCGCCGGCGGGCGGGCTTCGCTGCTGGGCATACCCACCGAGTCGGTGCCGCTGGATCTGGTGAACGATGTGATTTTCAAAGGCGCCACGGTGCAGGGAATTTACGGCCGCCGCATGTATGGAACATGGGTGCAGATGACCGCGCTGCTGAAGGGCGGGCGGCTGAATCTAGACCCGTTGTTTGGAGAGCGTACTGCGCTGGAGAAATTTGAAGACGCTTTCAAACTTTTACGCGGTGGCCTGGCGGGGAAGATTTTGCTTTATCCCAACGGAGTACCTCACTAATAGTCCGTGGGCAAGGTCACCAGGCCTGAGCAATTAATTTTTGCGAGGAGTTTTCCATGTCCGACACTGCGGCTGCATCCACGAAGCAGTCTTCACTGCAGTATATTTCCGAGCATCTTCAGGATTTACGCGCCAAAGGCGTCGCGCCCAAACTGCGCGTGCTGGAAGGCGAGCAGAAACCCGTCTGCGTTTTTGACGGCAAGGAAGTCATCAACCTGGCTTCCAATAATTATCTGGGGCTGACCACTCACCAAGCGTTGCGTAAAGCCTCGCTGGAAGCCACTCGGAAATATGGCGTGGGCGCAGGCGCGGTGCGCACCATCGCCGGCACCATGAAGCTCCACATGGAGTTGGAAGAGCAAATCGCGCGCTTCAAGAATGTGGAAGCCTGCGTGGTGTTTCAGTCCGGCTTCACCGCCAATGCGGGAACGGTTTCCGCGGTGCTGGGCAAGGAAGACCTGATCATTTCGGACGAGTTGAACCACGCTTCGATCATTGATGGCGCGCGGCTGTCGAAAGCCACCATCAAGGTTTTCAAACACAAGGACGTCAAGGATTGCGAGCGCATTCTGGAAGAAACGGCCAACTGGAAAGGCCACAAGCTCATTATTACCGACGGTGTTTTCTCCATGGATGGAGATATTGCGCCGCTGCCGGAGCTGTGCACGCTGGCAGAAAAATACAATTGCATCATGATGATTGATGACGCGCACTCGTCAGGCGTGCTGGGCCGCGGAGGCCGCGGCACGGTGGATCATCTCAACTGCCACGGGCGCGTGCACATTCAAGTCGGCACGCTGAGCAAGGCTATCGGCTCGATGGGTGGATATGTCTGCGGCTCGCGCGATCTGATTGATTATCTTTACCTGCGCGCGCGGCCATTTTTGTTTTCCACTTCTCATCCGCCGGCGACCGCGGCGGCCTGCCAGGCGGCGTTTACTTTGCTGGATTCGCCGGAAGGCGAGCGGCTGGTAAAAAAATTGTGGGCCAACACAAAATTCTTCAAGCGCGAACTGAAGAAACGCGGTTTTCAGTTTAAGGTCAGCGAAACTCCCATCATCCCGATTCACGTGGGCGAAGCGGCCAAGGCTTTTGAATTCTCAAAAAAACTTTTTGACGCTGGAGTATTTGCTCCTGCAGTCGGTTATCCCACGGTAGCGGAAGGCAAAGCGCGTCTGCGCGCGATTGTCAGCGCCACCCACAAACGTGAGCATCTTTTGCGCGCTGCGGACACCTTGGCAGAAGTCGGCAAAACGCTTGGCATTGTTTAAGCGGGCTCCGCGAGTCTGAAGCGATTTCTTCGCGGTATCGTCTGAAGCAGCGCGATATTTTTAGAAACCTTTCCCGCTGATCCGCACATCAAAACTAAGGGAGTCGCAGCAGACATTGCTTGCCTCACCTAAAGGACGAGGTATCGGAGGCGCCATGAAAATATTTGAAGTAACCGCAAGGTTCATCACCACCGTTTGCCTGGCATCGGTGTGCGCGATGGGTGCGCCGGCGCAAAGCCAACCTGATTCCCAGGCCGGCGCGCAACTGGGGGAGCAGTCCGCGCTGGGCGGCACACAGGGGCAGGCCGCGAATGTGCAAAAGACCACGCAGTTGTCTGAGTCGAGCGAAACTTCGTTGGCTGCCGGAACCGCCATTACTGCCGAGTTAGCGAGGTCTCTCGATTCCAAAAAAGTGAAGCAGGATGAAGCGGTGGAAGCGCGCACTACTGAGGCCCTTAAGTCCGCTGACGGCAGAACGATCCTCCCGCGAGGAACCAGGATTACCGGGCATGTGACCAAAGCCTCGGCGCGCAGCGCCGGACAAACGGATTCCTCTCTCGGCCTGGTTTTCGACCAGGCCATATTGAAAAGCGGCCAGCAGATCCCGCTGAATGTCGCCATTCAGGCTGTAGGAGCGCCACCTTCCGGTTCCGCCGACGTAAGCCCAGGGCCAGATGCCGCGCCCATCGGCGGATCGGGCCGCCAAACGGGCCGCACGGTTAACAATGCCGGTTCCCCCGTGGGCGGAGCGGCGGGAACGTTGAATAACACCAGTGCCGCAGCCGGGAGAGCAGTGGACAACACCGTGAATTCAACAGCGGGCGCAGCTGGGGCCGGGACCGCGAACAACTCCACGCAATTGAACGCGAACAGCCGCGGCGTCGTGGGCCTAAACAATCTGCAGTTGAGCGCCAACGCTGGGGAGAATTCCCAAGGGTCCGTAATCACCTCCACCGGCAAGAATGTACACCTGGATAGCGGGACAAGACTGCTCCTGGTGGCGCAGCCATCGTCAAATCAGCCTGCCCAGACGAGGCCCTAAACTGTTCGCCGCCGCCTAACGCGGTAGCAGGAACCAGAAAAAGACCCGCCGGCCCCAGCCTGACGCCAGGAACGTCGCGGTATATTAAAACTTGCGGCATTCTGGTAGGCTTCGTGGTGTAGTCGGGGGGATGCGATGACGAGGCTGCTCGTTAGTTTACTCGTCGCTGCCGCTCTTATAGTTCCTCTGGGATTAGCCCAAGCCCCACCGGATATAACCGCAGAAGCGCGAAAATCAAACGTTATTCCGGATCCAGTGATTGTGCCTTTTTGCGTGGGCACGGTTTTCAACGCGGCTTTAGTGACGCCGCTGGACGCCAGCCGCAACAAAGCCGGCGACCCGGTCACCGCCGACGTCACCGAGACGGTCACCTATGAGCGATCCGTTATTTTTCCCAAGGGAACAAAAATTTACGGCCGGTTGGTTCGCGCGTCTTCCGCACGCAGCGGCAAAGGCTCCGCGCTGTTCGTGCAATTCAACAAGGCGATTTTGAAAAATGGCCAGGAAGTAATGATGAACGCGGGCATTCAGGCGTTGGTGACGGGACGCGGCCCAATTTCGGGTGGCGCCGCTCCGGCCACACAACAGGTGCTGCCGCGGGAGTCTTTTCCTTCCGCGGATGATTACACGCCGCGAGATGTCTCCACGCCGCAAGTCGTTCCCGCGAGTCATGAATTGCAGTCCCGAACGGACTCGCAGAGCGGGAATCTTGCGCCCACGCAAGGTGGCATGACCAAACAAGGGATGCTCACGCCAGACAGCCAGGGCGCGTTAGGCTCTTCGGACATCAAGGTGTACACGCCGCTCTCGGAAGGCTCCGATGGAACGGTGCTATTGTCGGCCGGCAAGAACATGCGTCTGGAAGCGGGCACAAAATTATTGATCGTGATTCAACCTCCGCCCGAGGTCGATCCTGGTTTGCAGTAACAAAATTTCACCCAATAGATAAAGTTATAAACTCACCGCTTTTTTTAACCTTACCTGTGAGTCGTTGAATTTTTGTCAAGCCCCCGCCGGGGTTCGGTCCGCGGCGTTTGCTATACTCGCGAACATGCCATCGTCGAAGAAAAAATTGTTTTTGGTGGACGCCATGGCCCATATTTACCGCGCTTTTTACGCCCCGATGGTGCGCATGAACACCAGTGCGGGCGTGCCCACCACGGTTCCGTTTCTGTTCAATAATATTTTGCGGCGTATTTTAAAGGATTATCAGCCCGACTATGTGGGCATCGTTTTCGACACCAGCAAGCCGACCTTTCGCGACAAACTTTTTGAAGAATACAAAGCGCATCGCGCCAAGATGCCGGATGAATTGTCTATCCAGTTGCCATTTGTGCGCCGGCTGTGCGAAGCCATGCGCCTGCCGATTCTGGAATGGGACGGCTTCGAAGCGGACGACGTACTGGGCGCGCTGGCCAAGCAGGCCACCAGGGAAAATGTGGATGTGGTGCTGGTCACCAACGACAAGGACATGCTGCAACTGGTGAACGACGGCGTGCGCGTGCTGCGCACCGGCACGGGCGCGGCGAAAAGCGACGTGTTTGTAGACGAGAAAAAAGTAGAAGAAATTTTAGGCGTGCCGCCCAACCAGGTCACCGATGTAATGGCGCTGATGGGCGACAGCATTGACAACATTCCAGGAGCGCGCGATCCCAATGAGAAGCCCCCTCCGGGGGAGCGCCGCAAGCCCGGCATCGGGGAAGTGGGCGCGCGCGAAATAATTTTGCAGTTCGGTTCCGCGGAAGAAGCGCTGCGGCGGGCCGCGGAAGTGAAACGCGCCAGTTACCGCGAAGCGCTGCAAAAAAACGCCAAATACGTTTTGTTGAGCAAGGAATTATCAAAGATTGACAGCGATGTGCCCATCACTCTGGATTTACACAATCTGGAGCGACGCGAGCCGGATCTGAAGCTGCTCGCGGCGCTCTACCGCGAACTGGGATTCAATTCGCTGCTGAAAGAATTGGGCTCGGAAACGGTGACCGCCACCGCGCCGGTAAGCGCCGGGCCGGTGCTGCAGACAGATTATGTCCAGTTGGCGAATGCCGCGGAGTTTCGCGAATATGTCGCGCAGCTTCCGGCGAAACAGCCAGTGGCTATCTGGCTGAATCTGGAACCGGGTGATCGCGAATCGGAAGGGTTCGGCACAGGCATCGCCTCGATCGAAGTGTCTTCCAGGCCCGGTCAAGGACGCGCGGTGTGGATGGACGAAAAGGGCGAAGCGCTGGAAGCTTTGAAACCGCTACTGGCGGATGCCACGCGCCCAAAAATCGTGCACGATCCGAAACTGTTTCATCTGCTGGCGGGCAGAATGACCAACGTTCAGCACGCCACGCAGATTTATTCGTATTTGTTGCGACCGACGACTGGAAATCACAACTTCACCGACGTGGTGATGCGCCAATTCAATTCCATGATGGGCGGCGGACCCGGTGAGCGCGCGGATTTTCTGCAGCGGCTGGCGCCCGCGTTGCGGCCCCAAATCGGCGACGAGCAAGCCGCCAACGTTTACGAAAAGATTGACCTGCCACTGGCGCCGGTTCTGGCGGAAATGGAGCGCAGCGGCATTCGCGTGGATCCCAAAGAACTCGAGGCCATGTCGCGGACGATGGAAACAGAAGTGCGCCGCCTCGAAAAAGAGGTGTGGGAAATGGCGGGGATGGAATTCAACGTCAATTCGCCCACACAGCTGGCGGAAGTTTTGTTCGACAAGCTCAATTTGCAGCCTTCACAGCGGCGCGGACGGGTGAAAGGGCGCTCCACGGCGGTGGAAATCCTGGAAGAACTGTCGGCCAAGCATCCGCTGCCGCGAAAAATTATCGAGTACCGCGAGATCGCCAAGCTGAAATCCACGTACGTGGATTCGCTGCCGAAACTAATCAATCGCCAGACGAACAGGCTGCACACCAGTTATTCGCAGACCAATACGGCCACGGGGCGGCTTAGTTCCTCGGATCCCAATCTGCAAAATATTCCCATCCGCACGGAATTGGGACGGCAGATTCGCGCCGCGTTCGTGGCTGAGGAAGGCAAAGTACTGCTTTCGGCGGATTACTCGCAGATCGAGCTGCGCATCATGGCGCATTTTTCGCGGGATCCTGTTTTGTTGGAAGCGTTCAATAGCGGAGAAGACATTCACGCGCGCACGGCGCAGGAAGTTTTTGGCGTGGGAAAAATGGCGCAGACCTCCGAGCACCGCCGCGCGGCAAAAGTGATCAACTTCGGAATCATCTACGGGCTGTCGCCGTTTGGCCTGGCGCAGCAACTGAATATCGAGCAACGCGAGGCTGCCAAATTTATCAACGCGTACTTCGAACGATATCGCGGGGTGAAAGATTATCTGGACAACGCGCTGGCGGAAACGCGAGCTTCGGGCGTGGCCAAAACTTTGTTTGGCCGTGTCCGGCCGATTCCGGAAATCAATTCGGCGCAATTTCAGCTGCGGAACTTTGCCGAAAGGACGGCGCTAAATTCTCCGCTGCAAGGCACGGCCGCGGACTTCATCAAGCTGGCGATGATCAGCATTGACCGGCGTCTAACCGATGAAAACCTGGAAGCTAAAATGATTCTGCAGGTGCATGACGAGCTGGTGTTCGAAGTTCCGCACAACGAGCTGAAAGCGGTATCGAAACTGGTGCGCGAAGAGATGGAAAGCGTCTACGAGATGGCGGTGCCGTTGCTGGTCGAAGTGTGTTCCGGCCCGAACTGGCGGGATCTGGACTGAATCCGCTGCCGTGATGGCGTCCGGGCTAAATCGTGACGCAACCTTTTCTCGAAGCCCGGGTTCATAATTACAGCGGCGGGGTTCTGCATCTACGCAGACGACGCAAAACATTCACAGTTAATGAATTGTACTCTTTGGATGCGAACGCGACGCCCGCCGCGATTCATTTTCCCGCCCATGCTAGCTTAGAAAGGTTATCTCCCTCCAAGGAAAGTCCATGGCCCGAAAATTCATAATGCTATTTTGCGCTGCAATGGTGGTTTCCTTGATGTTGTCCTTTTCCGGTTGTGGCGGAGGAAATAGCACCGCGCCGTCGACGCAGGTGAATGTGACAATCGCCCCGTCCGCGACCACTGTGGTTGTAGGGCAGATGAAAACGTTCACCGCCACGGTCACAGGTACCACAAACACGGCGGTGAGCTGGAGTGTGAATGGCGGATCGGGTAACGGCACGATTTCGTCCGTTGGTGTCTATACCGCGCCGGCGTCCGTGCCCAGCCCCGCCACAGCGACCATAACCGCTACCTCGAAGGCGGATGCGACCAAGTTCGCGACCGCGACGGTCACCATTGCGGCCACCGCCTCCGCGGTTCAAGTCACCGTGCAGCCGGCTACCGCAAGCGTCTCCGATTTTCTTACGCAGCAATTTGCCGCGGTCGTCATCGGCAGCGCCAATACCGCGGTGACCTGGAAAGTAAACGGCACGACGGGAGGCACTCAGAAGTTAGGGTTTATTTCCACCAACGGACTATACGTTGCGCCCAGCGGCGTGCCCACCAAGTCTGATGCGCAAGGCAATACGGTGACGACCACGGTAACGATTTCGGCGGTGTCTCAAGCCGATACTTCCTCGAGTGGAACGGCTACCGTGACGATCGTTCCCGACAACGCGAACGCGCAAAGCGCGCCCGTGGAACTCGGAACCACGGGCAGCAACGCCAAAGACTTTGTGAACAATACGGCGAAGCACACCATTACGTGCTGCGGCGGGACGCTGGGCTCGCTGGTCAGTCGCGGCGGCGTGCAATATATATTGAGCAATAATCACGTTCTGGCACGCAGCGATGCGGCGACTGTCGGTGACGCCATTGTGCAGCCCGGCTTAATCGATACTTCCACTTGCACCACCGCCGGAACAACAACGGTGGCGAACTTGACGCAATTTTTTAATCTGCAGTCCGGACCGGCTCCCAAGATCGACGCCGCGATTGCTCAAGTGGTGTCCGGAAAAGTAGATACCAGCGGAAAAGTTATTTATTTGGGGGCCACAGCGGATGCCAACGGGGTTCCGGTGGCGGGCGCGCCCCTGGCCGGCTCAGGTACCACCGTCACCGTTAATCGCGCGGTGGCAAAATCCGGCCGATCGACGGGTTTGTCCTGCTCCACCGTGGACGCGACCAATATATCAACCAGCGTGGATTACACCGCCAACTGCGATGGCACAGGTACCACTTTTACGGTGACATATGTGAATCAAATCGGAGTTTTGGGCGGCGATTTCAGCGGCCAGGGCGATTCCGGATCGTTGATGGTCACTCAGGATACCGCGGCTCCGGTGGCGTTGTTGTACGCAGGTTCAGATACCGATACGGTTGGGAATCCCGTCGCGGATGTATTGAATTTTTTCAAGAGCGGAAGCACCAGCGTCACGTTCGTTGGCGGCTCCGCTCACCAAGTGGTGGGCTGTTCGTTGCCGAATGCGCCGCAGTCCGCGAAGACCGTGGTTGCGAGTTCGATATCGGCCGAGCTGGTGCAACAGGCTGCTGCTACGCGTGATTTGCATGCGCCGGAATTGATGGCGCACCCGGAGGTGCAGAGCGTGGGTGTGGGAGCAAGTTACGACAATCCCAAAGAGCCGGCGATTTTATTCTTTGTGACGCAAGGAATGCCGCGAACAGATTTGCCGGCGCAGGTGGATGACGTGCGCACGCGCATCGTGGAGGCTCCGTTGTTCGCGAAGCGGGGAGCTGTTTCCGCGGCGGACAGCGCCATGCTGGAAAAAGCGGCTGCGACGCCGCAACTGGTGTACACAGTGTCCGACACGGAAATGGCACGCGCCAAAGTAGTGCATACCGCTCACGTCGAATCCCTGATGAAGAAAGCCGGAGTGCAAGGCGTGGGTATCGGCTCCAGCATTGATTCGCCGGGTGAAGCGGCGCTGATGATTTTTACCGTCCGCGGAGTGTCCCACGATCCGATACCAGCGGTGATCGATGGGTTGCGCACTCGTGTGCGCGAGTCCAGCCGGTTCCGTGCTGGAACTGTCGGCATTGATGTGCCGCGCACCTGCAAACTTGCTCCGGCGAAAGCTGGCGCAAAGACAGCAGCAGTCAAGACAGCGGCAGCCATGCCAGTTAAGCCATAATGAAGTGGATTGAAATTAGCTTTCCGGAGTTCTCTGATGGCTCATGCCGAACGGTTTCTGAAGCTCGTGAATAACGCGAAAGCGCGCGTAAAAGAGACCAATGTCGCGGATGTGAAACGCCGCATCGATGGCGGCGAAAAACTTACGCTGGTGGACGTGCGCGAAGACAACGAATGGGCGCAAGGGCATGTGCCTGGCGCGATTCATCTTGGCCGAGGCATTATCGAGCGCGACATCGAAGGGCGCGTGCCGCAGACCGACGCAAAGTTAATTTTATATTGTGGCGGGGGCTTCCGTTCGGCGCTGGTGGCGGACAACTTGCAAAAAATGGGTTACACCAACGTGGAATCCATGGACGGCGGATGGAAAGGCTGGCTCTCCGCGGGCTTGCCCACGGCCAAAGACTGACTGCGATTATTTTTCGCGATCAAGAAGCCGCTTGATCCATCCCCACCAGCTTGCGAAATTCCGGGTCGTCGTGCAGGCAATCGAGATCGGCATCCCGTGCCGCCCAGTTTAGATTTCCGTAACCCGCCTTGATGGCTTTCTTGAGCGTTTCAAATGCTTCGGTTTTTTTGCGAAGAACTCCGTAAGTGCAGGCCGCGTTGTACAAGGTGTTGCCGTCATTGGGCCGCAGCGCTACGGCCGTCTGCAAATGGCGGATGGCTTCGTCTGCCTCGCCAAAGGCAGCGAGGTTGGAGGACAGCAGGATCCGCGCGCGCACATCTTCCGGAACGAGCTCCAGTTGTTGCCGGAGCACGACGTTCATGCGCTCGCGCATGTGCTGCGATTCTTTTTTTCGTCCCAATCTTTCCAGGCATACGCCAAAGGGCACGTAGGTGTTGTAATCATCGCCGTTGGCTTCCAGCGCCTGCTCGGCGAAGCCGGCGCCTTCCTCGTATTTACCCTGCGAAAGCAACGCACGGCCAAGAATATTCCAGCAGCCATCGCAATCGCGCTTGCGTTCAATGGCGCGCCGGGCCATCAACTCCGACTCGTCATATTTTTTCTGCGCGTAGAAAAGTCTGGAGCGCGCCACCAGCACTTCCGGCAGGTCTGGCGCCAGCGCCATGGCTCGGTCGCAAGCCGTCAGCCCGCGAGAAATCCATTCCACGCTCTGTTCACGCAACTCGTAAATGAGTCCACAGAGATACGCGATGCCGGCGTGGGCCAACGCGAAATTTTTATCGAGCTGGATGGCCTGCTCGAACATTTGCAACGCATAGTCCATGTTTTCGCGCCGCGTGTAACTCCGGCCGCGCAAATAAAAGTCGTACGCCTGGGTATTCTCCGTGGGCTTCAAGCCGATGATCTTTTCTTCCTGCGGGGTGAGCGTGATGCGCAGCGCTTGCGCGATGCTTCTGGCGATTTCGTCCTGGATGGCGAACACGTCTTCCAGTTGGCGGTCGTAACGCTCGGCCCACACGGAGTGCCGCGTGGAAATTTCCACCAGTTGAGCGGTGATGCGCAGGCGATTGCCGGAGCGGCGAATGGTGCCTTCCAGCACGAAGGCCGCGCCAAGCTGCTGGCCGATTTGCGGAGCGGAAGTCTGTTTGTCGCGAAACGCCAGCATTTCGGAACGCGGAAAAATCTGCAGCTGCGTGATCTTCGAAAGCTCGGTGATGATGTCTTCGGTCATGCCGTCGCGGAAATACTCGTCTTCTTTTCCGCCGCTTTGATTTTCAAAGTAAAGCACGGCGACAGATTTTTTCGCGTGCGGCACGGCGGATGGATGGGTATCGGAAGAGCTGGTTTTTTCAGCGGAGGGCCGGCGGCTGGAATCACGGCTGGAATCCAGATCGCGCCTGAGGCGCTTCAAGTCGGCGCGCAGTTCGCCGGCGGTCTGGTAGCGCAGATCACTATCTCTTTCGAGAGCCTTGGCAAAAATGTTTTCCATCGCCAGCGGCAACTTGGGATTCAGCTTGGTTGCGGGCGTAGGAGTGGAATGCAGGATCCCGTCAAAAATCAAAGCTACGGTGGCTCCGGAAAAAGGCGTCACACCGGTAGCCATTTCATAGAGCACCACGCCCAGCGAAAATAAATCCGAGCGCGCGTCCAATTCTTCTCCACGGGCCTGCTCTGGCGACATGTACATCACCGTGCCCACCGAGCTTCCCGGATTGGTGAGAAGTTCGTCGCCCAAGAAGTGAGTTTGCGTACCCGCGGACATGGCGCCCAGGGATTCCGAAGCCATTTGCCGGTGCGCGGCCAACTTGGCCAAGCCAAAATCCAGGATCTTCGCGGAACCGCGCGTGACCAGAAAAATATTGGCGGGCTTGATGTCGCGGTGCACGATGCCTTTGGCATGCGCGGCATCCAGGCCATCGGCGATCTGAATGCCGATTTCCAGAAGCTCGGATATCGCGATGGGCTTGCCGGCGATGCGATGCCTCAGGGTCTGGCCTTCGAGCAACTCCATGGCCATGAACGGCCGGCCTTCGTGCTCGTCAATGTCGTAGATAGTGCAGATACTGGGATGATTGAGCGCGCTGGCGGCGCGAGCCTCGCGGCGGAATCGCTCCACGGAGTTGGCGTCCGGGGTGAACCCGTCCGGAAGAAATTTCAGCGCGACATTGCGCCCCAGGCGCGAATCCTTGGCGTTGTACACCACTCCCATCCCGCCGCCGCCAACTTTTTCAATAATTACGTAATGGGAAATCGTTGTCCCGACCATGCTGACTTGCCCCTTTGGCGGCTCCGGGGAACCTGAGGAATTGCCCAAAGCACTCTTCTACATTCGCGGGAGCGTGTCAACAGCAGCCCTATCACGTTCAGTGAACAAGAGACGCCGGCCATACCGCCGCTGACAGTTTGAATCCACGTTGCCAGAACAGTTTGCAGCGGCTGCGGAAAGATTTTCTGAAGAAGAGTTTGGCTGGGGCGGAAGGATTCGAACCTTCACCGTCCTCATTAACAGTGAGGTGTCCTACCAGTTGGACCACGCCCCAGTAGATTTGTCAGAATAACATACGATTTCAGTTTTACAGGATCGCCCGCAACACACTTCCGCGCGACCGCAACACGCGCGCCGACGTAAAACGTTTGGAATAGCAGGCTTAAAGAAGACATGCGAGCGCTGGTCAACACCATTCGCACTCTTGGGTTATTGCTGGCGATCGCCGGATGCGGATCTACACCGCAACCTGGACTAGCGCCGGAAATTCCGCCCGGAGCGATGCCCCGCGACGTGGCGCGGGAAGGTCCGGACAAAGGCACAAGAAGCGACGCAAGAAAACAGCCCGGCCTCACTCGCTACGACCTTTCGCGCGACGAGCAACATGGTGGGCACACCCTCAACAAACATGTGGGGCGCAGCGACGACGAATTGCGGCAGCGTCTTGACAGAGAACGCAATATTTCGGCCGCTTCGACGTGGACTGATCGTAAAGCGGCGGAAGAAACGGTGGCTGCAACGTTACGTCAGGAGCAAAATAGAATAGAAGCCTGGGAACGACGAGGTTATCCCAGGCCCAACCTGGCGCTGCACTTTGATGCCGGCCGCGTGATTGGCCGGAGCATGCGGCACGGGGACGCGACCTCGTCGTTTTGCACGCAAGCGGTTATAGTCCTCAAAGCCGATGGCCCGGAGAGTTTCTACGTGTTAACCACCTATCCCGAGGAATCGCGATGACGCGCGCAAAAAAACCAAAAGCGCCGGTCGTTAGCGCCGCCGACTTCCCGAGCTTGCGGGAATTTTTCTCCGCGTATCTCCACGAAGATTTTGGCGATGAGTACGGGTCCGCGGCAAGCGCCGCACGCGCTTTTTTGGGAGACGCCAGCCTGGAAGAGGCGGCGACGACTTGTGAAGAATGGTCAAAGCTACGCAAAATCTTAAGCGGCCGGCCCATGCCGGAAGTGCACGCCACACTTCAGAAACTAGGCGGCGCCTGGCGGCCCGTGGATATGGAAGAGCTGGAGACTCTGGATGCCGCCTTTATGCGAAAAGCGAAAGGATCGGCCCTGGTGAGGCGCTGATTCAGGCTCACGAGAGTTTGATGCGGGATGCCAAAACAATATTCACGCTAAATTTCGTCATCCTCCATGACGGTCCTTACACATTTCACAAAATTTGAAATTATCATCGCGTTCAACGCCGATTTTTCAAAAACTTGCCCGATACTTGGTTGCATTCCCGAATGTTTTGTTGGACACTATCGCGTTAACGGACCCGGGCGTGGTGTTCCGGGATTGAGTCGCGGACGCTCAGGCAGCCGTCTCCCTTCGGCGCGTCCCGCACTCTCGTGAAAATTTGACATGGCCCAGATTTTTCACCGCAGCGCGAATTCCATCGCACGATTCAGCCTACTATTTGCCGTTTTGGCGGTGACTCTGGGCCTGGTGGGTGTCCTGGGCGCCGCACGGTCTCCTTATTACACGCGGCAGAACATCGTTCGGGAGCAACCTGTTCAATTCAGCCATAAACATCATGCCGGAGACGATGGCATCGACTGCCGCTACTGCCACAGCGGTGTGGAAATTTCGGCGCAGGCGGGAATTCCTCCCACCAAAACCTGCATGAACTGTCACTCCGTGCTCTACAACAACTCGGCGTATCTCGAGCCAGTGCGCGAAAGTTATCGCACCGACAAATCCATTGTGTGGACCAAGGTCCACCGCCTGCCGGATTTCGTGTATTTCAATCACAGCATTCACGTGAACAAGGGAATTGGTTGTTCGTCGTGTCACGGGCAGGTCAACCAGATGCCCTTGATGTTTCAGGCCAAGGAATTGACCATGCAGTGGTGCCTCGATTGCCACAAGGATCCACAGAAAAATCTGCGGCCGCACGATCAGATTGTGAATATGGACTGGCAACCGCCGGCAAACCAGGCCGAATTGGGTAAAAAGTTGGCGGCCGAGAATCATCTTCGCAGTTCGTACGATTTGACGAACTGCTCAACCTGTCATCGTTAATGCCATCAATGGACGGTATGCGAGAGCGCGATAACTTCGAGGGCAAATTGCACGCAAGCGAGACTGGAGCCGCTCAGGCGCCCAGCCATCAGCCTGTACATGCGCGCCACGATCATCATGATGAAGACGATGCGCACGATTCCGCGGGCGTGAACGACAGTGTGGGCACTGGGCAAGCGCTCGATCTGGCTGCGGTTCGCGCCGCGCTGGCTACCAAAACCGGCAAGCAATACTGGCGAACACTCGAAGAACTTTCCGGTGACCCGCGCTTCGAACAACTTTTACATCGCGAATTTCCCCGCCAGGCTTCGGAGTGGGATGACGCGGTAGACCGCCGCGACTTTCTGAAGTTAATGGCCGCATCGCTGGCCTTTGCCGGATTGTCCGGCTGCGGCAAAGCTCCTGAAGAGCACATCATTCCTTACGTGAAGCAGCCCGACGGGCTGGTCCTTGGCAAACCACAGTTTTACGCCACGGTGATGCCCTTCGGCGCCGATGCTATCGGCGTGCTGGTCGAAAGCCACGAAGGCCGGCCTACTAACATTCAAGGCAATCCCGATCATCCTTCCAGCATGGGCGCGATCGATTCCTTCGTGCAGGCTTCGATTTTAAATTTGTACGACCCGGACCGTTCGCAGGTGCCGAATTTCCTGGGTGATATCAGCTCCGTGCAGGCGTTTCGCGAAGCCGCGCAAACCGCCGCCAGTGCCATGAAAACCATGGCGGGTGAAAATTTCCGCATCCTCAGCGGCACGGTTACGTCCCCCCTGGTCAGTGGACAAATTCAAGCGCTGCTGAAGATTTATCCCAAAGCGAAATGGCACCAGTGGGAGGCGGCCGGGAACGATGGCGCGCGCGAAGGCTCCAAGATGGCTTTCGGCCGCTACATGAATACGGTTTATCGCCCCGAAAAGGCCGAAGTCATTCTTTCGCTGGATGCGGATTTCATGGCCAGCGGGCCGGGCCACATCCGTTACATGAAACAGTTTCACCGCCGCCGCAAGCTGGACAATGACACCACGGAAATGAACCGCCTGTATGTGGTGGAGCCCACACCCTCTGTTACCGGCGCAACCGCGGATCATCGTTTACCGCTGCGCTCGAGCGATGTGGGAATATTCACGCGCGCCCTGGCTGCCAAAGTTGGATTGGGTGGAACTGCGGAGTTGCCTCCGGCCGCGCAGCATTGGATGGAAACGGTTCGCGCGGAACTGCAAAGACATCGCGGCGCTTCACTGGTAATTCCCGGCGAACAGCAGCCCGCGGAAATTCACGCGCTGGCTCATGCCATCAACGCCGCGCTTGGCAACGTCGGCACCACCGTTTATTACACCGAACCGGTGGAAGCCACACCCGTCAATCAACTGGAGTCGCTGCGTACCCTGTGCAACGACATGGCCGCGGGCCTTGTCGACACCCTGGTGATCCTGGGCGGCAATCCCGTTTACGACGCACCTCACGATTTCGATTTCAGCGCGAAACTGAAAAAAGTTCGCAACGCGTTTCACCTCAGTTCCCACTTCGACGAAACTTCCGAATATTGTCAGTGGCACGTTCCGGAGTCGCATTATCTGGAAGCCTGGGGAGATGCGCGCGCTTTCGACGGCACGCTGAGCATTGTGCAGCCGCTGATCGCGCCGCTCTACCATACCCTGTCGGCTTATGAAGTTTTGGCCGCCTTCAGCGACAAGCCCGGCGTTTCAGCCTATGACGCCATTCGCGAACGGCTGAAGACCGCGCACGCTGGCGCCGACTTCGATAAATTCTGGCGCAAATCGCTGCACGACGGTGTGGTGGCCAACTCCGCGCTGAACGCGGTTTCCGTAGCGCCCACGGCCACGTTGCCGCCTACCAATCCGGTTTCAAACGATACGCTCGAATTTATTTTCCGCCCTGATCCCAGCGTTTACGACGGAAGATTTGCCAACAATGGCTGGCTGCAGGAATTGCCCAAACCGGTTACGAAATTGACGTGGGACAACGCCGCGATGGTAAGTCCCAAAACCGCGGAATCGCTGGGACTGACGCACAAGGTCGCTTCGCGTGGCGGTGAGCATGGGCAAATTCTTTCGAATGTCATCGACATTTCACTTTCGGGCAGCAAAGTAACCGCGGCGGCGTGGATTCTTCCGGGCCAAGCCGATGGAGTCATCGTGCTGCCACTGGGATACGGCCGAAAAAAGGCCGGCTACACGGGTTCAAATAAGGGCTTCAACGCCTACGCGGTGCGCAATTCCGGCGCGATGTGGGCGGCTACCGGGGGCAGTATCAAGAAAACCGGCGATGAGTACCCGCTGGCGTGTACGCAATACCACTTCAACATGGAAGGGCGCAAAATTCTGGCCAGCGGAACGCTGGAAGAGTACAAGCAGAATCCTGCCTTCGCTCACGAGCACGATGAAAAGCCGCCGAAAGAATTAACGCTATATAAGGAATTCGCTTATCCAGGATATGCCTGGGCGATGGCCATCGATTTGACCAGTTGCAACGGGTGCAACGCGTGCGTAGTGGCGTGCCAGTCGGAAAACAATATTCCCGTGGTCGGCAAAGATCAGGTGATGCGCGGCCGAGAGATGCACTGGATCCGCATTGACCGCTACTACACGGCGCAGACGGAAACGAACGACCCGAGCACCAACACCAACGATGCGCTCGCCAATCCCGATACATTCTTCCAGCCGGTTCCCTGCATGCAGTGCGAAAACGCGCCCTGCGAACAGGTTTGCCCCGTAGGTGCCACGGTACACAGCGCCGAAGGCCTGAATGACATGGCCTACAATCGCTGCATCGGCACGCGCTACTGTTCAAACAATTGTCCTTACAAAGTTCGCCGTTTTAATTTCCTGCGCTTCCAGGATTGGGAAACGCCGCAACTGAAGCTGTTGCGCAATCCGGAAGTGACGGTGCGCAGCCGCGGGGTCATGGAAAAGTGCACGTATTGCGTGCAGCGTATAAATAATGGCCGCATTGAAGCGGAAAAAGAAAACCGGCCGATTCGTGACGGCGAAATTGTGACCGCTTGCCAGCAGGCATGCCCGAGCGAAGCCATTATTTTTGGAAACGCCAATGACCCGACCACGCGCGTGGCCAAAATGAAAGCGCAACAGCGCAACTATTCGATTTTGGGTGAGCTCAACGCGCGCCCCCGCACCACTTATCTTGCCGCCGTGCGCAATCCCAGCCCCAATCTCGCCGTGCCGCCGGAGAAGGCATGAGCACAGCCTCTCCACTGAATAATCACCCGGAGATTCCGCACCTCGATCCGGTGCTTGCGCCGGGGCATAGCTACGAATCCGTCACAGAGCAAATCAGTTCAGCGGTTCTGACCCGGCCAACGACGCTTGGCTGGTTTGCCGGCTTCGCGCTGGCCTTTTCTCTTCTTGGCGTTATGACCATCGCCATCGGTTGGCTGGTCATCAAGGGCGTCGGCATCTGGGGTATCAATGTTCCTATCGGCTGGGGATTCGCCATCGTGAATTTCGTGTGGTGGATCGGTATCGGCCACGCCGGCACGCTGATTTCCGCCATTTTGTTTTTGCTGAATCAGAAGTGGCGCACTTCCATCAACCGTTTTGCGGAAGCCATGACGCTTTTCGCTGTAGCTTGCGCCGGAATTTTTCCGTTGATCCACACCGGCCGCCCGTGGATGGCGTATTACATGTTTCCCTATCCCAGTACCATGGGGGTCTGGCCGCAATTCCGCAGCCCGCTCATCTGGGACGTTTTCGCGGTCTCCACTTACGGCACGGTTTCATTGCTGTTCTGGTTCGTGGGCCTCATTCCAGACCTGGCCACGTTGCGCGATCGTGCCGCCGTGGGATGGAAGCAGAAAATTTTCGGATTGCTGGCCATGGGCTGGCGAGGTTCCGCGCGGCACTGGCACCGTTACCAGTCGGCATATGTGCTGCTGGCCGGACTTGCTACTCCGCTGGTTCTTTCCGTTCACACGGTAGTGAGTTTCGACTTCTCGATAGCCATTGTTCCCGGCTGGCACACCACAATTTTTCCGCCTTATTTCGTGGCGGGCGCGATTTATTCCGGGTTCGCGATGGTGTTGACCATCGCCATTCCGCTGCGCAAGTTTTATCACTTTGAAGATTTCATTACCATGCGCCACCTGGAAAACATGGCCAAGGTGATGCTGGCCACCGGGCTGATCGTCGCGTACGGATACTTTTTTGAATTCTTCATGTCGCTGTACAGCGGCCAAAAATTTGACATGTTTCTCGTGCAGCAGCGGCTGCATGGTCCCTATTCGCATTACTACTTCGCACTGATCCTTTGCAATATTTTGACGCCGCAACTGTTGTGGCTGCGCAGCATGCGCACTAACGTCACCGTGCTCTTCCTCATGTCCATCGTGGTAAATATCGGCATGTGGCTGGAGCGCTTCGTAATCGTGGTGATCAGCCTGACGCGTGACTTCATGCCTTCCGCGTGGGGACGTTATTCACCGACTTTTTGGGATTGGGCCACGTTCATCGGCACGTTGGGCTTTTTCACGACGCTGATTTTCCTGTTCGTGCGCGTTCTTCCGGCGATTTCCATCGCGGAAATGCGCGAATTGGTGGCCCATAACGAGGAAAACGATTGATGGAAGAGCGTTCCCAACTCTACGGCGTGATGGGCGAATTTGAGACCGCCAAGGACCTGATTCGCGCGGCGGCAAAAACGCGCGATGCCGGATATCGCCAGATGGACGCGTATGCGCCGTTTCCCGTGGAAGGTTTGTCGGAAGCGATGGGCTTGCGCCGCCCGTGGGTGCCGTTGCTCACATTGATTGGCGGACTACTCGGCGGCATGACCGGCTTCGGGCTGGAATACTGGGTGAATGTAATCGCCTACCCCATGAATGTCGGCGGACGGCCGCTAAATAGCTGGCCGGCATTTATTCCTGTCACTTTCGAGCTGACCATTCTGGGCGCTTCCACGTTTGCGGTGTTTGGAATGCTGGCGCTGAACAAATTGCCGCATCCGTATCATCCGGTGTTCAACAACGCGCGGTTTGCGCGTGCCACCACCGACCGGTTTTTTATCTGCATCGAAGCCACCGATCCGAAATTCAGCGCGACGGAAAGCGCCCGGTTCCTGCAAAGCCTCAACGCGCAGCACATCACCGAAGTTCGCGATGAAGAGGCGCCGGCGGTGCACAGCCATGGATAGAATTTTCTCCATTTGGCGGCCAGTAAAAGTGATCTGGGGGCTATCGGCCCTTTTTGCGCTGGCGATGCTGGCGGGATGCGACAATCTGCACCAGGACATGGGAAATCAGCCCAAGAACAAGCCGCTTTCTCCTTCCGATTTTTTTGGCGACGGACGTTCCGAGCGCATGCCGGTGGAAAATACCGTGTCGCGCGGCGCCTTGGATGACGACGGACTTATGGTGGCCAAGGAATCCAATAATTTTCCGCTGCCGGTGAATGAAGCGCTGCTGGAGCGCGGAGAAGAACGCTACAAGATTTTCTGCAGCCCGTGCCACGGCTTGCAGGGCGACGGCAACGGCATGGTGGCCATGCGCGGCATGAAGCATCCGCCCAGCTACCACGAGGACCGTTTGCGAAAATCGCCCAACGGATATTTCTACGACGTGATAGCCAACGGGTTTGGCCAGATGTACAGCTACTCCGCGCAGATTCCGCCGCGCGATCGCTGGGCTATCGTGGCGTATGTGCGCGCGCTGCAGCTAAGCCGCAACGCGCACACCGCGGACTTGCCGGCGGAGTCGCGAGAGAAACTAAATTCAGGAGACGCCTCGAAATGACGGCGCAGGAATACAAAACGCCGGACAGCGTGGGCCGCCTCCAACGCAATGCTCTGGTGGCGGGCGGAATCGGCCTGCTGCTGTGCATCGTGGCGGCCATCAAGGCGCCGCAGGTTTTCTTCCCCTCGTATCTGATGGGCTACATGCTGGTACTGGGTCTCGCGCTTGGCTCTCTTGGACTGCTGATGTTGCAGCATTTGACCGGCGGGCACTGGGGCATCGTCATTCGCCGCCCGCTGGAATCAGCGACGCGCACGCTGCCGCTTCTTGCCATTCTGTTTTTGCCTATCGTTTTCGGCATGAAGTACCTCTACGGCGCGTGGCTCGATCCCGAAAGAGTGCACGAAGAACCGCTTTCCGGGCTGCAGCAAAGCTATCTGACCTCCCACGGATTTTATCTGCGCGCGGTGATTTATTTCGTGGTTTGGCTGGGGCTGATGCTCATCTTCAACAGTTGGTCGCGCCAGCAGGATGTTAACCAGGCGGACCGCTCCTTGCGCCGGCGCTTCAAGATGCTGGCCGGGCCGGGAATTATTCTGTATGTATTTGCCATGACCTTCGCGGCGATTGACTGGGTGATGTCCATCACTCCGCACTGGGCCTCCACCATTTACGGATTTTTGTTTGTCGCGGGCCAGCTCATTTCTTCCATGTCGCTGATGATCGCGGTCTTGGTGCTGCTCTCGCGCACCGCGCCGATGGCCGGGCTCATTCAGAAACGTCATCTGCACGCCTTGGGCAAACTGCTTTTCGCCTTCGTGATGCTGTGGGCTTATTTTGATTTTTCGCAATTACTTATCATCTGGTCCGGCAACCAGCCGGAAGAAATCACTTTTTATCGTGCGCGTCTTTACGGCGGGTGGGGCGCGGTAGCGGTAATCGTGCTGATTTTCCACTTTTTCGTGCCGTTCTTCCTGCTGCTCTCGCGCGACTTGAAGCGCAACACGCGCCTGCTGCCCAAGGTCGCCATATGGATGATCTTCATGCGCCTGGTCGATCTTTTCTGGATGACTCGCCCGGAATTTACCGCGCGCGCTTTGCCCACCTGGATCGACGTGGTGGTGCCCATCGCCTTGATAGGAGTGTGGGTAGGATTTTTCGCGTTCAATTTGCAGCAACTGCCGTTGCTACCGCTCGGCGATCCCAAGCTTTCGGAGGCCATTGCGCATCATGAGCACTGATCCGCAACTCGAACCCTCCGGCCGCGGGGATCGCACCGTGACAACCCAGGTGGGGCCCGGCAACTTGCCTCGGCACACTACCGTTTCGTTCGAAACGCGCGACGTCAAGGTGCGCACCATTTATTGGTATCTGGTGGTGTTGACCATTTCCGTAGCGGCGTCCTTTCTGGTCTGCGTGTACGTGCTGCGTTACACCGGGCGTTTCGTGGCCCGTTCCGACGCTCCGATGATGCCGGCCCGCGCTGCCATGGGCCGCGATTATCACACTATGCCGCCGGAACCGCGGCTGCAGGGTGTGCCCGGCCATGACACCGACCCGCAACAGGATCGCCGCGATAAAACGCAGGCCGACAACGACGCCAACGAGAAATATGGCTGGATCGATCAGAAATCCGGGGTCGCGCAGATTCCCGTGAAGGAAGCGATGAAAATTATTGCCGCCAAGGGATTGAACGCGGCGCCAGCAGCGCCGGAGAAAAAGTAATTCATGAAAAGTTTTCGCATCGCGGCCGTTTGCGTCATGCTCCTGGCAGCATACGGCATGCGTGCGCAAACCGTTCCCGCGAACGTGGGCCAGAGCTCCGCGGTCATGCCCGCGCAACTGCAGAATGTCGGGTTTGAACCGCCGCTTAACGCGCAAATTCCTCTCGATCTGGCATTCGTCGATGAGAGCGGCAGCCGCGTGCAGCTGCGCGATTATTTCCACCAAAAGCCGGTAGTTTTGGCTTTCGTCTACTACGGCTGTCCGATGCTCTGCAATCAGGTGGAGCAAGGCGTTGTGGGGGCCCTGCGAATGTTGTCCTTCACGCCCGGCCGCGACTACGAAGTGGTCTTTGTGAGTTTCGATCCGCGCGAGTCGGCCGACATGGC
>JALYLI010000131.1 GCA_030774335.1 Acidobacteriota bacterium
CTCAGGTTTTCATCCCCTCTGGTGGCCCGTAAGGGCAATGGCGACAGGCCAGGAGGCCTGTGTTACGAGGTTGCATTCGTTTCGCGAACGCGATAATAGTGGTCGAGATGAGCAGAATCTTGTTTGCGTGGATCGTGGCCGCTGGGCTGTGCGCGCTCGCGCAGCCGCCGTATCATTCGTCGATCCGGCCCGCCGTGGACGATCGCGAGATTCCGATCAATCAAGGTTCGGCCGCGCTCTGGCAAAGTCTGAAAAAGCTGCACACGCGCGCCAGTCTCATCATGATCACCGCCCATCCCGACGATGAAGACGGCGGCATGCTGACCTACGAATCCCGCGGCCAGGGCGCGCGCGTAACACTGCTCACGCTAAACCGTGGTGAAGGCGGCGCCAACGTCATGTCTTCCAATTTTTTTGACGGGCTCGGCCTGGTCAGAACGGAAGAACTGTTAGCCGCGGACCGTTTCTACGGCGTGGATCAATACTGGACTCGCGTGATTGACTACGGATTTTCTAAAACAAAAGCGGAATCGATTTCCAAGTGGACGCACGATCGCGTGCTCGCCGACGTCGTGCGCGTGGTACGCATGACTCGTCCGCTGGTGATCACTTCCGTCTTCGTCGGCGGCCCCACCGACGGCCACGGCAATCACCAGACTGCGGGTGCCATGGCCCAGGAAGTATTCAAAGCCGCCGGCGATCCCCATGCGTTCCCCGATCAGATCGCTGCGGGCCTTCGTCCCTGGACGCCGCTGAAGGATTACGCCAGAACCCCGTGGTTCGGTAATGACGACGGAAAACTTTCTACCAACGTGGAAGTCCCTGAAGGCCACTACGATCCGGTCCTCGGAATGTCCTATGTGCAAATTGCCAGAGAAGGTCTCGGCTACCAGAAAAGCCAGACCGGCGGCGGCATGGTTCCCAAGGCCGGCGCCGTCAGCACTCCCTATCACCGCTTCGGCTCCGTATCGCCCGCCGAGGAAAAAGAAAAGTCCTTTTTTGACGGCATTGATATTTCCCTGATGGGCATCGCCACCCTGGCCAAGAGCGGCAATCAGAATTTTTTAGGTTCCGGCCTGAGACAAGTCAACGATTTGGTGGAAAATGCGATGGCAAATTTCTCCATCGCGCACCCCGACAAAATTGCTTCTCAATTGGCGCAGGGCTATCAAGAAACACAAAAGCTCATTGAACAGGTGAATGCCAGCAATCTGTCCGCCGACGAAAAATACAATGTGACCTTCGAACTGGAGACCAAGAAAGCCCAGTTCAACAACGCGCTCTCGGAAGCTCTGGGCCTTTCCGTCTCCGCCGTGCTGGCGCCGGACAAAGAACCCAACCCGCTCTGGGCCATGTTCATCGGTGATCCCGACACCACCCGCGTCATAATCCCCGGCCAGAAATTTGGCGTGAAGGTTCACATCGTGAATCAGTCCGCGTTGTCCGTGGCCTTGAGCCATGTCGAAATAAAAGCCACCGACGGCAAGGACTGGAGCATCACCGGGTCAGCCGCCGCGCAACCTCTTGCGGAAGGAAAGCCCGTGGACGCGCGTTTCGACTTGACCGCTCCGAAAGACGCCAAATCCACGCAACCGTATTTCAGCCGACCGAATATCGAGCAATCCTATTACGACATTTCCGATGAGAAATACCTGAACCATCCGCTTTCGCCCTATCCGCTGGCCGCCTGGGCGCAATTTACTTTCGAAGGCGTTCCCATTCGCGTCGCGGAGGTGGTGCAATCCATCAAGCGCGTGAACGGCTTAGGCGTGGTGTCCGAGCCACTGGTCGTGGGTCCGGCAGTTTCCGTAACCATCAATCCCAGAGCTGCTATCGTGCCTCTAAGTGGCAAGCAATTTTTCGTAACCACCGCGGTACGCAGCAATGTGAAGGGCCCCGCCAAAGGTACCGTCAAGCTCGATCTTCCCGCAGGCTGGAAAAGCGCCCCCGCTTCAGCCGACTTCACCTCCGTCAGCGATGGAGATGAGCAGTTCGTCACCTTTCAAGTGACGCCTGCAAATCTCACCGAGAAAAGTTATCAGCTGACCGCCGTAGTGGAATACGCGGGGGAGCAATACAAACAAGGATACGAGGTAACCGGATATCCCGGATTGCGTCCCGATTATTTGTATCGCCCGGCGGTGCTGCGCGTCTCCGGCGTGGATGTAAAAGTGGCGGACGGCTTAGCCGTTGGCTACATCACCGGCAGCGGTGACGATGTTCCCGCTTCGCTTGAAAATCTCGGAATACACGCGACATTTTTGACGCCCAGCGATGTGGCTTCCGCGGATCTCTCGCGATACAGTGCGATTGTTCTTGGTGTACGCGCCTACGCTGCTCGCGACGAATTGAAGACCTACAACAGCCGCCTGCTGGACTATGTGAAAAATGGCGGCGTGATGATCGTGCAATACAACACACCGGAATTCGATCACAACTTCGGTCCCTATCCTTATGAAATGGGTTCGAATCCCGAAGAAGTGACCAACGAAGCTTCAAAAATGGATATTCTCAATCCTAAAAATCCTGTTTTCCTTTGGCCCAACCAGATTACTTCCCGCGATTTCGAAGGCTGGGTGGAAGAACGCGGTTCTAAATTCCTGAAGTCCTGGGATTCACATTACGAGCCGCTGCTGTCCACCGCCGACGAAGGACAGGAAGCTCAAAAGGGCGGGTTGCTCTACGCCAGGTACGGAAAAGGTGTTTACATCTACAATGCCTATGCTTTCTACCGCCAGTTGCCCGAAGGAGTGCCCGGAGCTTTTCGAATTTTTGCAAATTTGATCAGCCTTCCTAAAAATCCGAACCTGAAGTGAAGCATGAGAACTTTCGAGTAGCTGGAAAATTCTGGTTTTACCGCGACGTGTTTTCAGCCTCTCGAGTGCGCGTGATTTTTCTTGGCAAACGGCCACGACATCACCATACTGCCAGCCGTTCCACGAACCGCGATTGAATGGCTGGCATCGGAGAACTGCTTGAAAACTTCCATGATTCGCGCCGTACTAACCGATGCTCACTTATGGGTTCCGGTAGTGGTCTTGATTTTGGGATCGTGGTTGCTGGTGATCTTCGCGGTCACGCCATGAATGCGCCTTCTGCAGGAGAAGTCACCCGCCTCTCCACTCGCTCCCTGCATCAACTGGGCGTGATTTGCGGCCTGGGCGCAGGGGCTTGGCTCGGCGCAGCGGAAGCCCCAACCAAGCTCGTCACTGTAGGATTTTCTCCCTTCTTGATTTCCCTTGGCATGGTCGCCGGCGTTTTCGTCGCCCGCTGGACGCTGCCAATGATGTTGAAGGGCACGCATTACATCTGGCTGGACTTCCGTGAAAAACCGCACTTGATCGTGTGGGCCATTCTCGCAGGGATGCTTTGGGCGGTGGCCAACACGTTGACCGTATTCGCCATTCGAAATGTGGGACTGTCCATTGCGTTCCCGCTGTGGAACTCCAACAGCCTGGTGGGAATTTTCTGGGGCTGGCTGCTGTTCAACGAATTGCGCGGTGCGGGATCCAGGCAATGGCTGAAAGTTTTGGGCGGCACCACTGCGCTCGTGGTCGGCGCCTGCATGTTGGCCTATGCCACTTCGCATCAGGCCGCTGGCGGCTCCGCGCGTTCCACCCTCGGCATCCTTGCCGCCATTTGTGCTGGCGCGCTGTGGGGCACGATGTACATCCCTTATCGCAAGGCCTACATCAGCGGCATGAATCCGCTGTCGTTCGTCACCATCTTCACGGTCGGGGAATTGGGCACCACGCTTTTGAT
>JALYLI010000132.1 GCA_030774335.1 Acidobacteriota bacterium
ATTCTTAACTTCAGCGTCACGTCCGGCAATGTGTTCGCTTGATAGCACGGTCTGAGGTCATCAGTGATCGAATCGTTCTCCGAGACATTTGTGGGGCGATCTACCTAGATGAGAATGGCCAAATCCAGAATCGAGTGGATCGGCGGAAACTCCATCGAATACGAAGGTGTGTCTACCGCTATGAGATATTCCAATGGTGTAGGACCACGACCACTGCGCACTGCGTTTCAGATAGTCATGACTCTCGCCATGTTCCCCTGTTTTTGCTTGGCCCAAACGAACGCCAAGCAACATGAACCCGGTCTCGTAAGCCTAACCAAGGATGGCCGCGAATGGGCTCAACGGATCTTGAGAGGACTCTCGCTGGAAGAAAAAGTTGGCCAAATGCTCCAGGTCCGCTATTACGCCGATTATGCAGACTTCGAGAACCACGACTACAAGGAACTTCGCGACGAACTGCAGAAATATCACATCGGATCCGTCGTTTTTGGAATGCACATCAACCAGCAGGGCTCGGTGAGGACTTCTGCACTGGACGCCGCCAAAGTCGCCAACCAATTGTAGCGCGATTCCAAGCTCCCTTTGCTCCTCGCCGCAGACATCGAGCGAGGAGTCGCCTCGCGTGTGCACGATGTCCCATCTTTCACCTGGCCGATGGCATTTGGCGCCGTTGGCGATGTGAAGGAAGTGGAAAATTTTGCCGCGGTCACCGCACAACAGGCGCGTGCCATCGGTGTTCCATGGGCGCTCGCCCCCGTTGGCCGGGTGGCCGAGTGAATTAATTTGAATTTTGGCTTGACGATTTTGCACGAGGAGAGGATAGCACTCGCGGAGTTAATCGATATGAGCCGGACTCCGAGAGCGGCAACGACTACGCCATGGACCGTACCTACGTCAGCCGTTCAGAGAGGCAAGCTGTCCTTCCAAAAATTACGTCCGACCCACGAAATGCACGAACGCCGAATTTTCAGGCCTTACGCGCTGCGTTGACGATAGTCGCGAGTGCCCGTGCGGCGGCAGCGATCTCGTTCTTGCGTCCATCCCGCAGAGCGGCGGCGTTCACAAGTTCGCCGCCAGCTCCGATGGCGAAGGCTCCTGCGGCGAAGTATTCGGCGGCATTTTCGTTGTTCACGCCGCCAGTAGGAATTAGTGATGCATTCGGAAATGGTCCGCGTAGCGCTTTGATGTATTTTGGCCCGCCAACATTTCCGCACGGAAAGACCTTCATCGCGGAAACTCCCGTCTCCATGGCGGCCATCAATTCCGTCGGAGTTAAAACGCCGGGGATTGCTAACTTCCCAAGGCTGGCCGCGACATGCAGTACCGGAAGGCTCAGTCCGGGGCTGACCAGAAATTCTGCTCCCGCGTCGAAACACGCTTTCGCCTGTGCCTCGGTGAGCACCGTGCCTGCGCCGACGAGTACTCGATCACCAAATTCGGCGCGGACCTTGCGGATCGCTTCGAGCGCGCCTGGTACCGTCATTGTGATTTCCACTACCGGGATGCCGCCCTCCTCCATGGCTTCCGCGGCAAGTATGGCTTCGGCGGCGCTGCGGGCGCGAATCACCGGAATGATGCCTGCTTTGTGAATGGCGTTCAGGGCCTCTTGAGCGTTCATCTTTGTTTTGTCCGTTTGGCGACGTCGTCGCGTAGTCTTTTCTGGCGTTTCTACCGTGAAATCCGGGCGCTCTGTCCTTTCATCATGGCGAAAACTTCCTGCGCGCTGGCCATCGAGGTGTCGCCCGGCGTGGTCATCGCCAGCGCGCCGTGCGCCACGCCGCACTCGACCGCCCAGCCAATTTCTCGTCCTTCGAGCAGTCCATAGATCAAGCCCGACGCAAAGGAGTCTCCGCCGCCCACGCGATCGTAAATCTCCAGGTCCTTGCGCGCAGCCGCTTCATAAATAGCGCTGTCAGCAAGCGCCATGGCTCCCCAATCATTGCGGCTCGCGGATGTGGCGGTGCGCAACGTAACCGCCACAACCCCGACATTTGGAAACTCCGCCTTCACCTTCTTCATCATTGCTTGAAAATCCGCATGCTCCAGATGCGCGAGATTTTCATCGGTGCCGGCAACTTCGTATCCCAACGCCGCCGTAAAGTCCTCTTCGTTGCCGAACAATACGTCCACATAGGGCATCAGTGCGCGATTTACCTCCTGCGCTTTGGATTTTCCTCCGATGGCTTGCCACAGCGAGGGGCGATAATTCAGATCGTAAGAAACGGTCACGCCGTATTTCTTCGCGGCCTTCATCGCTTCTTCGGCAACCGCCGGCGTGGTTTCAGAAAGTCCGCAAAAAATTCCACCGGTGTGGAACCACCGGCTTCCCTGCTCGCCAAAAATCTTTTCCCAGTTTATTTCTCCAGCCTTTAGATGCGAAATCGCGGTGTTTCCTCGATCGGAGCAGCCCAAAGCTGCGCGCACG
>JALYLI010000133.1 GCA_030774335.1 Acidobacteriota bacterium
GTTGCGCGCGCAGCGCGCGCGAACGGTATAAGCCGTGCCTGCCTCGATGAGATCCGCGCCCAACGCATCCTGCACCGCGCTTTGCGTCATCAAGCCGCGCGTCACCACCACTCCGTTGCCCACAATCGAATACGCTGCGCCCCACACCACAAAACTTTGTTCATCCGTTCCGCCGGGAGCCAACACCGCATCCGGTGTCCAGCCCAGCGGATAATGCGGCAGCGCCGGTCCCGTAAAGCCGCCGTCGAAGCCCAGGTTCACCCAGTTATTTTGTTTGTTGCGTTCGCCCCACCAGAAAAGTCTCTGCGCGTAGTCAATCACCCCCGCGCAATCGCTGAGCTCGATCAGGCGAAACAAATCGTCGACATTGGTTCCCGCGAGCAGCGTGGCGTCGGAAAAATCAATTACCGTCGAGGTGCTGGTGTTGTCGCCAATCACCATGCTTCCGCCGAAAACCGTTGCGCCATTCCCGGTATAAAAGAAGCTCGCGCCGCCCGCACCCGTAAAACAAATGATCCGCGCCACCACGTTCGACGGGCCGACTGGAATATTCGAGACGACCGCTCGCTTGCTTCCACTGGCCGTCCATTTCGTCGCCGGCCCGGGCTGCGTCAAATATCCCTGGCGCGTCTTGAAAATTACGCACGCTTGATGAACGCCTGCGTTCACGCTGCCCGCCGCGGCCACCGAACCCGCACCGGACGACACCAACCCGCCGTTCACAGCGGTATAGCGGAAGTGCGTGGAGTCTGGCACGCTCGCAATCGTAAAGGTGCCGTTGTAGGCGGCCACAGTCACGCCGCTGATGCTGACGATTTGATTCACCACAAAACCGTGCGCCACGTTGGTTTGAATCGTGGCCGTCGCGGAAGCGCTGGTCCCGCCCCCAGACACCGCTAGGCCGGACACACCGGCCACAAAAGTAAACTGCGTGGCGCTTAAAACGCTGAGCACAGCGAAAGTGCCGTTATATCCCGCGACCCCCACTCCAGAAATTGTGGTGGATTGTCCCGCCGAGAGCCCGTGTGCCAGGCTCGTGGTGATGGTCACCAGAAATCCGTTTTGCGTAGCGCCCGTGGGACTGGCAGCAATGGCCACGGCCGCCGGCTGCGATGCGCCATTGGGGCTCGCCGAAATCGCGACCACGATATTTTCGTCAATCACCGTGGGCCCGGCTCCGGGTCCGCCCTGGCTCACACGATCAAAATTTGTGTCATCGAATTGCCGCGGCAGATCCGTGCCCGCTCGCCCGTCGCTGAACGCCAGGTATTCTCGCCCGAATAAAGTTGTCGACTGCGCGTACGCGTTGGTCGCCAGCCCAGTCGCTACGCCGCTCAGTATTCCCGGCGAGATTTCCTTGTACAGCACGCCGTCCGCGTCCAGCAGCATGGCGCGCAGTGTGGAGCTCAACGTTTCATACGTCTTCAAATAATTGATGGTCGGATTCCCTGCCAACGGTCCAAATAATGATTGCAATCCCGGCCGCGTCGCCACACCGCCATTGCTAAAAACCACATCCTGGCAATCCGGCGACACCCCGTGCGGCAAGTCCGCCGGCGACATATCCGTCACCAGCCCGCCAAAAATCTCGATCGGCGCGTCAAAAGATCCAGCAGTAGTCATAAAAGTTCTAGCCGCACAGCGGTGCTGCGCCTACGCTTCCGAAGTTGCACCTGGGTGCCGCGTACGTCGTTTTGACGTATTGGGGATTTTGCTCAGCTACTTCGCAAAATCCTCACCGGCGGTGTTTCGACACTTCCGCCCCGGCGCCATCTTTCGGTCCGATTCCATACAGCGCGGCCTTCTCGCGATCCGCCGCCACCGCCACGAACAAAAGCATCAAACCCAAATACGCCATCGCCTTCCGCATGTTCCTTCCCTTTCCGAATCTTTCTTGCTTGAACCTCCCATCTCCAACCTCGAGACTCACACCAGCAGTTTCGCCGTCAATCCCGACCCGCCGGTCGAAGACACAAACCTGATCCGCAAAAATTTCGCCTGCACTCCCGTCACCGTCCGCGCCTCGCCTCCAACCACCGTAGTCGTGTCCAGCGTCTGGTATTCCGCATCGATGTCGGCCATCGCCGCCTGCAGCACAATATTCACGCCTGTCGGCGCCGACCCAAAGATCGTCTGCCAGCGCACGGTAGTTCCGGTGTCCGGCTGCCCGCCAAAACTCGAAATGGCAAACTGGCTCCCGGCCTGCGCGCCGCCAGGAAATGCCTCATTGTTAAAGCTGAACCCCACATCCCCAGGCGCCAGCGAAATCGGCGGTGTCAAATTCTGATAGCTCGGCATCTCAGCTCCTTAAAAACAGATGTCATCAAGTTAAGTACAGGTTCCGAATACACCCGTGCGCACAAGTGGACCGCTCTTCAAAAACCCAAGTTGAATTCCGCTTCGCGGCAGGCCCTAAAAAGGAAAACGCCCCGGCATCGCCGAGGCGCAGCTGTTTACGAGTCAAAGTGTACCACAATATTATTTGATGTCAATATAAACTTTAACACGTAAGAAAGAATTGTATCCAACTGGTTTTTTGGGGACGAAAACCATAGCTCTCGCATCTCTTCAATAATTGGGCGGATCGAGTGCCAGCAGTTCCTTCAACCTGTCGAGCGATTCACTGATAAAATTGTCTTGTGACATCGCTAGCTCCCCGCCTAACCCGCATCCAGGTCCACCCCATCAAGACCCTCGACCCCGTCGAAGTCCAATCCACCGTCATCGGTCCCACAGGCAGCCTGAAATTCGATCGGGCCTGGGCCCTGCATTCTCTAGACGGCCGCATCATCAGTGCCACCCGCGTGCCTGCGATGCATTTGATCCGCGCCACCTACTCTCCAGACTTTTCGCGTGTCACGCTCGCGGTCCCCACCCATCCTGAAAATATCGAACCCACCACTTTCGCATTCCCCGCCGATACAAAGCCCGCTGCAACCTGGTTCAGCAAATTTCTGAACCTACCGGTCATGGTTCGCCATGATCCCAAAGGCATCCCCGACGACCTCATTGCCGGCGGTCCCACCGTCATTTCCACTGCATCGTTCGACACGGTGGCAGCGTGGTTTCCCGGTATGAGCATTGCCGAAGCCCGCCTCCGCTTCCGAGCCAATCTTGAGCTCGATGGCGTCCCCGCCTTCTGGGAGGACCAACTCTTCGGCGCGGAACTTCGCAGCGTGGTCCGTTTCCGTCTAGGGGAAGTGGCCTTCGAAGGCAGCTACCCGTGCATTCGCTGCCCCAACCCCGCGCGCGATCCGCGCACCGGCGAAGACATGGCCGGCTTTCAAAAACGTTTCACACAACTGCGCCGGCAGCAACTTCCGTCCTGGACGCACGCCGACCGCTTCGAGCATTTCTACTGCCTGGCGACCACCACGCGCATTGCCTCTACC
>JALYLI010000134.1 GCA_030774335.1 Acidobacteriota bacterium
TGGAAAAAGAAGCACGGCATCGAAGTGGCCGCGACCGAAAAAGTCGCGCACTAGCCCACTACGATGGTCGTGCCTGGCCTTGCAACGCGGCTCAGTTTAGAACTGCGTGCGCACCAGTCGGATATTCTGGAAAGGGATTGTAATGGCCACAGAAGTAGCTGCTCCTCCAACCGCGAAAATCACGCTCACCGAACGCGCCGCCCGCAAAATCCGCGCGCTCCTGGAGAAGGATGGCGTTTCCACCGAGTTGGGTGGTCTGCGGGTGGGCGTGCAGGGTGGCGGCTGCTCCGGTCTGTCTTACGCGATGCGCCTCGACACCCAGTCCCGCGACCGCGACAAAGTTTTCGAAGAGCACGGTGCGCGTTTGTTTGTCGATCCCAAGAGCTTTCTGTATCTGAATGGCACCACCCTCGAGTACGAAGAAACTTTGATGCGCCAGGGTTTCGTTTTCCAGAATCCCAACGCGGCAAGAAATTGTGGTTGCGGCAGTTCCTTCACCGCCTGAGTTTCGTATTCTGGAGGGAGCGAATCGCCGCTAGTTCTCGGCCGCCGCGATTGGTGCCTCACAAAAGTGTCGAAAGTCTTCTGGTGCCCCAGGTGCCGACCTTGCACCTGGGGTTTTTGACTTGATTGGTCCCAACAAAAGATGAACGCGCCAAAATCCGCAACGGTTTCCGCCACCTCCTGCTGGCGCTGTCATGCTCCAGCCAGCAGCGCGGCGTTTTGCCCGGCATGCGGAAAAATCCAGCCGTTGCGGCCCGACGCAGATTACTTCACGTATTTCGGCCTTCCCCGCAAATTGTGGGTTGGCATGGACGGACTGGAACAGAAATTCCTGCAACTCAGCTGGAAGCTGCATCCTGATAATTTTGTAAACATGACCGAATGCGAGAAAGCGATGTCCTTGCAGCGCAGCTCCAAGCTGAACGACGCCTATCGCGTCCTTCGGGATCCTGTGGCCCGCGTCGAATACCTTCTCGAACTCGAAGGCATGCGCAAAGAAGGCCAGCACAAGCAACAGGCTCCTCCCGAGCTTCTTGAAGAAGTGTTTGAGTTGAACGAATCACTCGACGAGTTGCGCGAAGCCAAATCCGTCGGCGCAAATCTGGACGCGCTTTCCGGCCGGCTGCGCACCGCGGAAAAGAATTTTGGCGAGAAGCTTCATGAAGTTGACGACGAGATGAAGACCGCAGCGCAACAGTGGGACGCGGCCCTTGAAGCCAATGCCAGTGATGCCGATCGCGAAGCCATCCTGCAGCGCCTGAATGAATTGCTGAACCGCCGCTCGTACATTCGCAACCTGGTAGCCGGCGTGGAAAAAGAATTAACCGGAGCAATCAGTTAAATGGGCCGCATCGTTGGAATTGACTTGGGCACCACCAACAGCTTAGTTGCGTACGTGGACGCGCAAACCGGCCAGCCGAAATGTATTCCCGGCCCTTATGGCTCGACCCTCTGCCCCTCGATCGTCAGCCTCGATCCCGATGGCAGCGTCATCATCGGTGAAGCTGCGCGCCGCCGCTTGCTCACCCAGCCAGAGCGCACCATTTATTCCGTGAAGCGCCTCATGGGCCGCGGCCCCGCCGACGTGCAGAATGAACTGGCGCTTTTTCCCTTCCGCATCGATGCGCAAAACAAGAACGTGATTCGCGCCATGCTCGGCGACAAAATGTTTACCCCGCCGGAAATTTCCGCCTTTATTCTACGCGAATTGCGAAACTGGGCCGAAGCGCACCTTGGCGAGCCGGTGGACCGCGCGGTTATCACCGTCCCCGCCTATTTCAACGATGCGCAACGCCAGGCCACCAAGGATGCCGGCCGCATTGCCGGCCTCGAAGTCCTCCGCCTCGTCAACGAACCTACCGCCGCGGCTCTCGCCTATGGCTTGCATGAAAAGCAGCGTGGGCACGTGGCCGTTTACGATCTCGGCGGCGGCACCTTCGACATTTCCATCCTGAAACTCATTTCCACCAGCGAAGGCGACATCTATCAAGTTCTCTCCACCAACGGCGATACCCACCTTGGTGGCGACGACATTGACAATTTTCTGCAAGCCTTCGTCCATCATCGAGTTTCGCAAAACGGGAATTTCGATTTTTCTCCCAGTGCTGAATCGACGCAGGAACTTCGCAAATCGCTTATCGCCATCAAGCACGAGCTGTCCGAAAAAGATTCCGCCATTTTGAACTTTCCTCTCCCCAATGGCGAGATTTTTGCTCACGAATTTTCGCGCGCCGAATTCGAAGCACTCGTTCGGCCGATCGTGGACCGCACCATGGCTCCCGTGAAACAGGCTCTCGCAGACGCGCATCTCACGCCCGCTGCCATGGAAGAAGTTGTGCTGGTTGGTGGCACTACGCGCACGCCTATGATTCGCCGCACCGTGCAGGATTTTTTTGGCCGCAAGCCGCACACCGAACTGAATCCCGATGAAGTCGTGGCCCTCGGCGCCGCCGTGCAAGCCAACATTCTCGAGCGCGGCGTCAGCAACATGCTGCTGCTCGACGTCACCCCACTTTCGCTCGGCATCGAAACCTACGGCGGCGCCGTCTCCAAAATTATCCCGCGCAACTCCACTATCCCCGCCAGCGCCCAGGAGCAATACACCACCGGCGTGGACAATCAGACCGGCATAGACATTCACGTCCTGCAGGGCGAGCGCGAACTCGCCAAAGATTGCCGCTCCCTCGCGCGCTTCACGCTGAAAGTCCCGCCGGCCCCGGCGGGCCTCCCGCGCATCGAAGTTGCCTTTCTGATTGACGCCAACGGCATCCTGCAAGTCGCCGCCAAAGACCTGCGCACCGGCGAGCAGCACTCCATCGAAGTGCAGCCCAGTTACGGCATCAACGATAGCGAAATCGAGCGCATGCTCGAACAATCCATCGAGTACGCCGAGCAGGATTTCGCCGAACGCCAATTGATCGAAGCGCGCACGGAATCGGAAGCCATTTTAGCCGCGACTGCAAAGGCTTTTAATAATCCGCAGTCGGCTGATCTTGCCGCAGACGAGCGTTTAACCATCGAAGCGTCTGTCGCAGCACTGAAAGAAGGGGCCGCCGGCGCTGATTACAAACTGATTCGCAAGCGCATCGACGAACTGAATCACGTGACCGAGCACCTGGCGGAATTGCTGATGAATTCCGCCGTCTCGACAGCACTGGAAGGCCGCAAGCTGGCTGAAGTTTGAAACTAGAAAATTAGAATGGAAATTGGCAGCATGGAGGCAAGAAAAAATGGGCGGCAGTAATCCCTACATCGACGAAGTCAAATACAAGCCCGCCACGCAGAAATATAAAGTCACGTTCCTGCCCAGCGGCAAGACAGTGGAAGTCGACCCGGAAAAAATCCCCTACGGCCACAACGGTATCCCCGGCAGCATCCTGGATATTTCCGAGGGCTTCAAGATGGGCTTGGACCACGCCTGCGGGGGCGTGTGCGCCTGCTCCACCTGCCACGTCTTCGTGAAGCAGGGCCTCGAATGCTGCAACGAAGCCACCGACGCAGAACTCGACGAACTCGATGAAGCTCCCGGCATCACCCCGAAATCGCGCCTCGGTTGCCAGACCGTCCCCGACGGCACCACCGACATCGTGGTGGAAATTCCCGAGTGGAACAAAAACTATGCCAAGGAAGCCGATCACTAGGATTTAAAATTAGTTTTACGATCGAGGAGTTCAAAACATGCCGCCGAGTTTCGATTGGAACGACCTGGAAGACATTGCCATCGCGCTGACCGACAAATATCCGGATGTCGATCCGTTAACGGTGCGCTTCACCGACATGCACAAATGGATTACCGAGCTTCCGCTCTTCACCGGCGATCCTGCCACCTCTAATGAAGCCAAACTGGAAGCCATCCAGATGGCTTGGCACGAAGAGTTCGAAGATCGCCAGAACTAGCAGCGACACAACTGGCAACTCCCCAATCTTTATCCCGCCGCCATCAATTCTTTTTGCACCGCAGGCGCAACACGCGTACCCAGAATCTCAATGGCCTTTAGCATCTTTGGATGTGGAAGCGTGGACACGCCCATCTGGAAAGTGAGCCGCGCTATCCCGCCGAGTGCTTTGTTGACGTAAAGAATCTTTTTCGCCACGGTCTCTGCGTCGCCGATCAGCAACGCACCCGTCGGCCCACGCAAGGCGTCAAATTGCCTTCGAGTGGTCGGCGGCCACCCGCGTTCTTTGCCGATTTCCGTAAACGTGTGCGCATAGCCGGGGAAAAAATCGTCCGCAGCTTCTTTGGTGGTATCGCCCACAAATCCGATCATGTGCAGTCCCACCTTGAGTTGTTCCTCCTTATGCCCGCTGCGCAATCCTGTGTCGTGGTACAGATCGATCAGCGGACGAAATCGGTGCGGCTCGCCGCCAATAATCGCCACCATCAGCGGCATGCCCAGGACTCCGGCACGCACAAAAGATTCCGGCGTGCCTCCCACTCCTACCCAGACGGGTAGCGGATTCTGCACCGGTCGAGGAAAAATAGCCTGGCCGGTAAGCGCCGCTCGGTGCTTCCCCTTCCAATGCACATGCGTATTTTCGCGAATCTTCAGCAGCAGTTCCAGCTTTTCCGCGAAAAGCGAATCGTAATCCTCCAGCTTCAAACCGAAGAGCGGAAACGATTCAATGAACGACCCGCGTCCCGCGACAATCTCCGCGCGACCGTTCGAAATCAAATCCAGCGTGGCGAATTCCTGAAACACCCGCACCGGATCAGCGGCACTAAGAACTGTTACCGCACTGGTTAATCTAATATTTTTGGTACGCGAAGCCGCTGCCGCAAGAATAATTGCCGGCGCGGAGTCCAGAAACTCCGCCCGGTGGTGTTCGCCAATGCCAAAAACTTCCAGCCCCACCCTATCTGCCAGCTCGATTTCAGCCAGTAGTTGCCCCATGCGGTCCACCGGCGCAATAGTTATGCCCGTGACCGGATCTGAAATAGCAGCTGCGAAACTGTCCACACCGATTTCCATTACGTTACACTCCCCGGTCGCGATTGGCCTCACGCACGCCGTATTATCCCGCCTGCTGCGCAAAGATTCCCGCAAAGTACTGTTTGTTCCGCACCGCGAGAATGGCCCACAAAATCACCACCACAATAGCCAACGGCAGACCCGCCGGCGCCATCAGCACATGAAAGAAAAATATATTCACGATGACCGGAGCCAGTAACACCAGCGCCAGCGGCACAAAACGGTTGATCAACAGCAGCAACCCGCCGATAACCTGCAGCCCAAAAATCACCACATAGTAGTGGGAAGCAAATATCGCTCCGAAGAACTGACCTGCCACTCCCGTCGGTGGCGGCATCGGAATGAAGTGCAAAAATCCATTCAAGCCGAACACCACGAAAATCAAACCTAAAAGGAAACGCGAAATCAACGCGGCAATTTTCATCTTATTTCTCCTTGAATGTAAATTTTGACGATTCTCAAATGCTGGTCTGGGCCTGCACCTTCTCCAGAGAAGGCGCGAGAAATGTTTTTGCATCCACGGCGCCGGAGTTCAATTGCGCCGTGCCTTCCGCCGCAATCACCGTAACGTCGGTGACACCGATAAAGCCCAGCACCGTCCGCAAGTACGGCGTAACAAAGTCCAGCGCCGCCATCGAAGTTCCCTGCGAGTACACTCCTCCGGACGCCAGCAACACTGTAGCTTTTTTGCTGGTTAGTAATCCTTTCGGCCCGTCTGCGCCGTAAGCAAAAGTCTTGCCCGCACGCACGATTTGGTCGATCCACAGCTTCAGCGTCGACGGAATACTGAAGTTGTGCATGGCCACCCCGAAGACGTACTCGTCGGCCTGCTGCAATTCGGCGATGAACTCATCGGAAGCACGCAGCGCGCTGGCCTGTTCCTCCGTGCGTTCTGCCTCCGGCGTGTGCGCCGCCCCGACCCAGAACTCGTTCACCACGCCAAGATGTGTAGTGGCCAAATCGCGTTCGATAACCGTACCGCCTGGATGAAAGTCCAGCCAAGCTTCCGCGAACCTTCCCGTCAGCTTTCGTGATACAGAGCGCTCGCCCATCGGACTAGAATCCACTTTCAGTAAAACAGCCATCGTTAGCCTCCAGACATCAGATGCCGCATAACCAACAATCGTCGCATAAATTAACATAACTAACGTATCTTAAGCAACAAACGAGTTTTAGGCTATAATCTTGGTGTGAGCCCAACCATAATGCTTCACGAAGACTGTGAACGGCTCGATCCTC
>JALYLI010000135.1 GCA_030774335.1 Acidobacteriota bacterium
CTACTACACCACCCATTATTTCCCGGAACGCACGGTGGAGCAGGCTTTGAGCCTTGGAGCGCATCGCAAACTTTTCAGCTACCTGACTATGTTTGTGGAAGGCGCGGGGAATCTGGCGCTGACCAGCTTTACGAATTCAGCGAGCGCTCCGCAGGCGCAGCAGCCTTTGCCGTTGAGTGTGCCGGCAACACGCGATCTGGAGTTGCCGATCAATGTTCTGGGCGAGCGCGTGGCGTTTCAGGTGAGCACCAATCAGACGGGCGCGTGGTTTCGATTGCAGAAATTTACGCCCTCGGTGCGCGTGGATCCGTGGGCGCCGGTTCGAGGGTTAAATTAATCACACATCATGCTAACGGTTGCACAACTCGCGCCGCTGAAGGATCGCGACCCGTATCTTTACGAAACGCTGGTGAAAGTAGTGGCCGCGGTCAATACCACCAGCCAGCACGCCGGAGTTGATCCGAGCACTCCAGCGGCTGCTCCGTCGCCGATCGCGGCGCTGCAAGTACAGGCAGCCAATGGCTGGTTTGATATTTCCATCAGCGATCCTTCGGATTCGCGCCCGGGATTGTTTTATTTCGCGGAGTCGGACACCACCCCCGCGTTCAGCGCACCACGCGTGTATTTCATGGGCGCGTCGAGAAACTTTTACGGGCAGCTGGGCAACCAGACGCTGTACTGGCGCGCGTATTCCCAATACGTGGGCTCGCTGCCATCCACACCGGTTACGTTTGGATCTCCCGCAACAGGCGTTGTGGGTGGAGGCTCCTCAGGGCCGGCGCCGTTGCCATCGAGCGGAAGCGGAGCGCTGCGTGATGGAACGTCGCATGGAGGAAACGGATTTGGCTTGCATCCCGGCGCGCGTATAACCAGGGCGTCGCCACGGTAATTGTGAACAGCGACATTCCGTGTGCATTCGCGAATACTCGGAGCGGGATCTGCACGCTCTGCGCGAAATTCATGCGCGGCAGGGATTTAAGTACGCACTGCCCGATCTGAACGAGCCGCTGTTTGTGACCAAGCTGGTGGTCACTGACAAAGAATCCAGCGGCATTGAAGAAGATATTGTTGGCGCGGCTTTGCTGCGGTTGACCGCGGAAGCGTATCTGCTTCTCGATCCGAGGTATGGAACTCCACGCGAGCGCTGGCAGGCTTTATTGAGCCTGCACGCCGCAGCGGAACGAGATGCGTGGCGTCGCGGGTTGGAAGATGTACACGCGTGGTTGCCGCCCGGCCTCGAGAAGAAATTTGGTAAGCGGATCGAGCAACTCGGCTGGGTGCGCGACGATGCCTGGACGCCGTACTGCCACAAGCTTTCCGGCTAATTTCGAAATTGAATCGAAGGCGAAACACGCACTGGAGGAATCTATGGGACGTGGCGCACAGGCACAGACGCGGCAACTAACCGATCAGCAGCTGGCGAATACGAATGCGCTGAACCAGCAATTTACAGGACAGCAGCAGCAGCTCGGCAACCTGCTTTTGCCGCAGTATCAAAGCATCCTGAACAATCCGGGGCTCAGTCCTGCGGACCAGGCGGCGGTGACGGGGCAGTCGCAAGGCGCGCTGGCGAGTTCGTTTGATGCGCTGCAGCAGTCAGCGCAAAACCGCCTGGCGCGCACGCGCAATTCCGCCGGCTTCGGAGAACTTACCGACGACCTGGCGCGCAAGAAGGGAATTGCGCAAGCCGGCCAAGCACAACAAAACCAACTGGATTTCTCCAATACGGGATTTCAAAGGAAGATGGCGGCGCTGCAAGGGCTGTCCGGATTGTTCGGCGTGGATTCGAGTCTGCTCGGCCGCACGCTCGGAATTCCCGCGGAGCTTCTGAACACACGCGCCAACGCGTCGCGCGGCGGCAACGGATTCTTCTCTACCTTGGCCTCGGGTCTCGGATCCACATTGGGCGGGCTTCCGGGCGCACTGTTCTAGTCTTCTCTCCCATCTTATTCATTAAAAAGAAAGCTCATGTTTCCGACGCCGTTGTAGCCCGACGCCGTTGTATATTTCCCTTCGCAAGGATTCCCCATGCCCACGCATCTACTCGGTCTACTCGGCGCCATGGTTCCGGTGCTCGTGCAATTTGTCTTGTTTCTGCGCTGGCTGCACCGGCGCATGCGCGCCGATGAAATCGCGCGCGCCTTTGTGAGAGACCTGGCCGTCACGCATCTGCCGCACATTTATTCGGGGCTGCGAGAGATCGCGCGGCGGCAGGGAATTGAACTGCAGCAAGCTCCACCCGTACGCTTCAGCGACCTGAATGGATACCGGCGGCAATGGTGAGTGCCCCGCCACAATTGATCGCGCTGGCGCGCAAAGCCGCAACGGCACAATCGCTCGACCCGGCGCTGGTCTGCGCGGTCGTGGAGCAGGAATCGGCATGGAATCCGTGGGCGCTGCGGTTCGAGCCGGCTTTTTTTGCTAAGTACGTAGCGGCCCTGTACACCAATTACAAAGTAACCGCTTCGGAAGCGTATGCGCGGGGATTTTCCTGGGGCTTGATGCAGGTGATGGGCCAGGTGGCGCGCGAAACAGGATTCGACGGACCGTTTCTCTCCGCGCTGTGCGATCCGGAGCAGAGCCTGGCGCTGGGGTGCAAAGTGCTGCGCAAGAAATTTGATGCCGTGGGCGGGGACTGCTCGCGCGCGCTGCTGGCGTGGAATGGCGGCGGGAACGCGGCGTATCCGACCCAGGTGCTGGCGCGGCGGCCACATTATTTATGAAAGAGGCAGAGTGGCGCTGCCGGCTGCTTTACATAATATCGACCTCGATATAAAGGTTTTGAAGGCGAAGACGATGACTCTGACGGTGTGGATCCGGGTGATGGCCGGAATTGTGGTGCTTTCGGCCTTCACGGCGATTGGTGTGTCCTGGCGCGTGGAGATGCGCAACCGCGCGGAGTTATCGGCCGAACTCGCCGCCACCAAGTTTGCTCTCGCGGCTGCTGATGCCCGGCAGCGCGAACGAGACGCAAAACTTGCGGATACACTGGCGGCCATCGCTAAACAAAAGCGCGCGGTGCGATCCCCTGCGCAGATCGTTAAGGATTTACCGCTGCAAATGCATTTGCCGGTGGATATCGCGTTGCAAAACGTCCCCGCAGCGCCGGGGGCGCTAATTAACGAGAGCGTCGAGCGGTCTGTGAAGGCTGGCAGCCCGATAACCGACGCGGAAGCTTCGAATCTCCAAGCCATCGTCCCAGGCGAGGACTTGAAGTCAATGTATGACTTCGCCCTGGACTGCAAGGCCTGCCAGGCTAGATTGGCCGCTT
>JALYLI010000136.1 GCA_030774335.1 Acidobacteriota bacterium
TCGAGAAAAAGAATGATTACAATACGGCGATTGTAGAAATACGAACTTACCTGGAGTACGTTCCGCACGGGAAAAACGCGGAGCAGGTACGGGAGCGGCTGGCACAATTGGAGAAGGTGAACGCGTCCGTTTCATCCAGCGGCACTCGCTGAAGATGATCTGATTAAGATTCCGAAAAAATACCGGAGCTCCAGAATCGAAGGTGAGTATCGGCGAGGAGCCTGTTGATGGCATCCCGGTCAACCGCATCGGGAAGTGGCGACGTCGCCTGTGCAGCCCGCGCTTCCGATTCGAGTTGCAAACTGAGCTCCCGAATTTCCGCCAGGGTGTACTTGCCAAGACGAATCTCGATCAACTCTTCTCTATTTGGGCGAGGGAGTGTAATGCGCCCAGATTCCATCAACTCCTTGGCTTCGCCGTAGAGACGTACTACATGCATGGCGTATTTGGTGTCGTATCCATATTTATGTTCAAGTTCAGCACGGTGGACGTTTTTTTGCCCTTTCTGCCCGAGCAGTCGTTTCATCTGATCATTTGCAAATCCGAGGAATGGCTCAACATGCCCCCTCGCGAGGAAAAGCTCAGGACGGGCGGAAAAGTAATCCCACGTGTTGGTCGTGAACTGGAGTTGCATGAATAGAAAATGTAGGGCGGATGGATTGCCCTTCGCGGCGAGTCCGGCCCACTTTGTAAGAGTATAGAGACAGACATCCACATCGAGTGGTCCGTTGCCTCCGACTTTGCCTCCAGTCGTGAAAACGAAATGTTCCTCACGTTCGAGCCCTAAAAACTTGTCGGGAGGGGGAATGTACAAACCGTACCAATCGGTATCGTCGGTGGCACCGAGCTTCGCACCGTGTGCCTGTGAACCGCCAATACAGGCCATGATCAGATTTTCTTGATGCGCGAATCCGTATTGTGCGAAATTTGGCTGCATTTGTGACTTAACATCCCAATAATACTGCCGAGTGGTTCAATTTCTTCGGCAGGCGAGGAATAACACACCTTTGCAAAATACCCAGTCGTCCAGCCGGAGTAATCCGCCGCCCCAAACGCCGCATCGGTTGAGTGAGCCAGGAAATATGCGAAAAGAATTAGTCGCCGGTGGGATTGGTGCGCATGTAGCGCCAGGGGTTGACGGGGGCGTTGTTCATGCGGACTTCGTAATGGACGTGGGGGCCGGTGGAGCGGCCGCTGATGCCGGTGTAGCCCACGACTTCGCCGCGTTTGACGCGGGCGCCGGCGATAGCCGAGAAACTGGAGAGGTGCGCGTACCAGGTGGTGATGCCAAAGCCGTGATCGATGACGACCAGGCGGCCGTAGCCGGAATGCGTTTCGGCGATGGTGATTACACCGTCGGCGGTGGCGTGCACGGGCGCCCCGTAATCGGTGGCCACATCTACGCCGCGATGGAATGCGCCCTCTCCACTGAAGGGATCGAGGCGTTCGCCGAAACTGTCGGTGATATGTCCCAGCACCGGCCAGATCGCGGGCGTATAGGCGGAGTCGGCAAAGCTCATGGCGGGCATCAAGCGCAAGCCTGCGTTGGAGACGGCGATGGCGGCGGCGTTACGCTTCAAAAAAGTGTATTGCTCGACGGAGCGGTCGAAGGCGTCCTGGGCGTTGTCGGGAGTATCGGGCTCGTCGAAAGCGGCGGGATGGTAGCGGAGCACGCCGTAGGTCATGGCCACTTCGGTGGCGAGAGACTGGAGCGAATCCAGGCGCTGGTTGGTGTCAACAACAGTGCCCTGTAATTGCTGATATTGCTTTTTGAGGGTTTCCTGGTCGTGGCGGAGAGCGTTGTAATTGCCGACTTTCCAGAGCATGCGCGAATAGGAGCCGATGGCGGCCGTTACGGTAACTGTTCCAATAAGGGCCAGCGCGGCCACCGCGTGCAGCAGGTAAGAAGGTACAATGAGCTTGCGCATCTTCCCGGGCGTGGACGCAATGTAGAATGTGTAATTCTTACCGGACATTGCCAGAAGGCCCTCAGCCTAATATACGCAGCGTGCTTCCCCATGTTGCCGGCCGCATAATCAAGTGTAGCAAATCCGAGCGGCGAGCTGGGTTTGCATCGCTCGGCATACTAGGGGCGAGGGGGTCGTAGAGTCAACCCTGTATTTTCCTGGTCGTGGAACAGGTTGATGAAAACTGATCCCTGTACGGAAGGGCAGGGTTTTTGCGGACTTGGGGCAATGTACTACTTTTGGCGGAAGCGAGGTTCGATTGGGAAAGCGATTTGGCAGCGGCGAAGAGGGAGTGCTGGAGCGGATACGGCAAGCTTTCGAGCCCGCTGGGAGGAGGTCGGCCGGTGTCCGGACTCTGCATCGCTCAAAATTTGTGTCTCTGGGGATGGGGGATGACGCTGCGTTGGTGAAGGCCGGGCGGGGACGCGAGATAGTTCTGACCTGCGACTGGTTTCTGGAGGAGACGCACTTTTTGCGGGACAAGCATCCGGCGGATTCGGTGGGGTGGAAGTGTCTGGCGCGGGCGGTGAGTGATGTGGCGGCAATGGGTGGAGTGCCAAGATGCTTTCTGCTGAGTTTGGCTTTACCGGAAGAGTTGGCTGGGCCTTGGCTGGATGGGTTTTTGGGTGGATTGAAGCGGGCGGCCGGGCGTTTTGGGTGTGTGTTGGCAGGGGGGGATAGCACCGAGCGGCGAGACGTTTTGATCAACGTGACGGTGGTCGGGGAGGTGGCGTCTGGGCGCGCTTTGCTTCGTTCGGGGGCGCGCGCTGGCGACATTATTTTTGTGAGTGGGCAGTTGGGGGAAGCGGAGTCGGGGTTGAGATTGTTGCGCGGCGCTAAACTGGTTTCCTTGCGCGATAAGCGATTGCGGAAGCATTTGTATCCGGAGCCGAGGCTAGCGTTGGGGCGATGGTTGAGCGAGGAACGGGTGGCTTCCGCGGCCATCGATTTGTCGGACGGATTGTCGAGTGATTTGCGGAGATTGTGTATGGCCAGTGGAGTTGGGGTGGTGGTGGACGTTGGCAAGTTGCCTGCGGTCCGGGCGGATGAAGCGGATGGGGTGGAGTTGGCGCTGCACGGCGGCGACGATTACGAGCTGTTGTTTACGGTGGCGAAGAAGAACGCTCGACGGGTGCCGCGTTCGATCGGCGGCACGACGTTGACCGCGATTGGGGAAATGACGCGTGGGCGTGAGGTGATGGTTGTGGATGAAGACGGAAAGAAAAAAATATTGAAAGCCAGCGGGTGGGATCCGTTTCGAAGATTGCGCTGAAACTTCAACTCAAACCCGTACTCGCCCCATCACCGCGGGAACTAATGATGCGTTTACGGAGTCTGAACAGATATGCCGCTGAGTAACATAGCGCCATTCATGCGCACGGCTGCGCTGCTGCTTTCGACTGCAGGAATGATAGCGGGCAGCACTTGGGCGGAGAGAGCGCGGAACGATTACGTGCACTCCCACTCAGATGAGGCTGGAGAACCACTCAGCGTCACCTATTGCGACCTGGCTAAAGACCCGAAAATTTATAACCACGCGCTGGTAAGACTGACAGCTTTTGTGACTCACGGATTCGAGGATTTCAGTCT
>JALYLI010000137.1 GCA_030774335.1 Acidobacteriota bacterium
AGCAGCACGCCGCTCCTCCGCTCGGCGAACGCATCATCGTCAGCGGCCGCGTGCTGGATGAAGATGCGCGACCAGTCCCGCACACTCTCGTGGAAATCTGGCAGGCCAACTCCGCCGGGCGCTATCGGCATGCCATCGACCAGCACAACGCTCCGCTCGATCCCAATTTTGCCGGTGCTGGGCACATGCTCGCCGATGAAGCCGGCAATTTCCGGTTCGTGACCATTCGCCCCGGCGCCTATCCGTGGCGCAATCATTACAACGCCTGGCGTCCCGCGCACATTCATTTCTCCGTTTTTGGTCCGGCCTTCGCGACGCGCCTGGTCACGCAAATGTATTTTCCCGGCGATCCGCTGCTCCCGGACGACCCCATCTTCAATTGCGTCCCCGACCAAGACGCTCGCAACCGTCTCATCTCCCAGTTCGATTGGGACTCCACCGTCTGCGACCACGCCCTCGGCTATAAATTCGACATCGTCCTGGCCGGCCGCGACTCCACCCCCTGGGAATCCAAATGAAACTTGCCGCCACTACCTGGCAAACCGTCGGCCCCTTCTGCCGTATCGGCCTTGAGCGCTTCTACCTGAACGACCTCACCGTACCAAGCGTCCCCGGGGAACACATCGAAATCCACGGTCGTATCCTCGACGGCGACGCGCAAGGAGTCCGCGACGCCGTAATCGAAATCTGGCAAGCCGACGCGTGCGGAGAGTTTTTCAACGAACAAGCTGTGGCGGGGAATCCAGAGATCCAACCGCACGGGGGAAAAATTGAAAAAATGTTCCGCGGCTACGGTCGCATCGCCACCTCAGAAGACGGCGCCTTCCATTTCAAAACCATCAAGCCTGGCGCAGTGCCTGCGCCGGACGGCACCATGCAGGCGCCACACATCGCCGTGTCTATTTTTATGCGCGGATTACTTCGCCGGCTGACCACGCGCATTTATTTCCCGGAGACCGCAGCAAACGCAAAGGACTTCGCGCTGAAGCTAGTCGCAGCTGACCGGCGGCACACGCTTATCGCGCGACGCTCGGCTACCAACACAAACCTGCTCGAATGGAACATCATCCTGCAAGGTCCAGACGAAACAGTTTTCTTCGACTGCTGAAGCTGTTCATCAAAAAAGAAGCGCCTTCGGCGAACGAGTTTCCGCAGCACAGTTATAAGCGATTAGGGTTGGTGTGGCACTTCGTTAGCCAAGGCTTCAACCGCCTGGTTCAACACTTGCGCGACCACTTCCTTCGGGATACCGCTGCGCAGCAACCGGTTTATCCCCGAAGCTATCTCCATGTAAGAAAGGCGCAGCACCTGATCATGCTGACCCAGCGCCCGTTGTATATCAGGAGTAAATCGATTGTCCGAGTTAGGATCCATCCCTGATAGACTACGGCTCCGTATCCGCACTGTCACGGGTACGTCCGTCCTGGTATTAACGTTCCACTGGTTTTGCCGCTCGGCAACTAATCCCCAAACTCGAGCCTCCAAATCAGTTGGGTTTACTCTTGGCCTTGACCAGCCAGCGATTCAATACGCTGGTGAAATATTCCGGCATCTCCCGGAACATCAGCCCCATTCCCTGCTTGGCCTCCAGAAAGGCCACCGTCGCGGGAGTCTCCAGAAATTCTGTTTCGGTATAGATTTCGATCATCACGTTGGTCCCTTGCGGAAATGGATTGTTCAGCTCCACGTAGCATCCGTGCAGGCTCAGGTCGCTGACCCGCGAAGACGTCCGCGCATTTTCTTTTTCATCCACGATTTCCGCCATGGCGATAAACGGGTAACGCGCTTCGCGCCGTCGGTCAACTTGCATGCGTTGCTCCCTTGCGGGAAGGGGTCCTACGATGAAATACGTTGCAGATGCTGCATGGAAGGGTGCTGCGATATTATCGCAGTTCTCCGCGCACCACCGCAAACCGCCCGCCTTGCCGCCAATCCATCACCGCCCGTGCGGCGTAATCCCACGCGGTGAACCGGTCTTGCTCCTGGGTGGCCTATTCTTTACATAGGCATTCGCAATGCGCTCGCCTTTCTCCTGCCGGTCGTCGATCCTACAAACCCCAATACCTGCTAGCATGATTACCAACATGCGGGATATAACCGCTGCCTCGCCCGTCTGACTTGCCAAGATATAAACTACGGGTATGTGAATTTAAAATCGAACGGATGACAAAAAAGCCTGATGAAAATCCCCACAGAACCCATCGGCAGCATTCCCAGGCCCGTCAAATTGATCGAAGCCATTGCCGCCAGCGGCAACTTCGAGGACCCCGATTTGGATCCCCTCTATGAAGACGCCATTCGCGACACCATCCATCAGTTTGAAGCCACCGGCTCCCCGATAATCACCGACGGAGAGCAGCGCAAGTATCACAATTTCTGGACCTACTCCGTGCACGGTTTGCCAAACACCGCGCCCGATGGATTCCAGATTCCCTTCACCGCCGGCCACGTACGCCGCATGCCGCGCCTCACCGCCGGCCCGTTTCGCTACCGGGTTTATGCCGATCGCTACCTCGATATCGCCAAACGCTACGCGCACCGGCCGCTCAAGCAGGCCGTGATCTCGCCCTCCGCGCTCAGCCTCATGTATCCCGCGGAAGAAATCCCCAATTACACGCGCCAGCAGTTCATCGACGACCTGCTGCGCGAACACGAAAACGAAATTCGCCGCTGCTTCGAAAAGGGCGCCGAAAAAGTACAAATCGATTTCACCGAAGGCCGCCTGGCGATCAAAGTCGATCACACCGGCAACCTTCTCAACACCTTCATCAGTCTCAATAACCTTGCGCTCGCCCGCTTCTCGCCGGAAGAACGCCAACGCATCGGCATCCATACCTGCCCCGGCGGCGATCGCGACTCCACCCACAGCGCCGACGTGGACTACGCCGAACTGCTGCCCAGCTTGTTTGAATTGCGCGCCGGCAATTTCTACATCGCGCTGGCCGGCGAAAAAGACCGCGAACGCGTGTTGAAAATTATTCGCCAGTATCTCAAACCGGACCAGCGCGCCTTCGTCGGCGTCGTCGCGCCCATCGATCCCCGGGTGGAGACGCCGGAAGAAGTGCGCGACCGCGTCCTTGAAGCGGCCAGATACATTCCACTCGACCAACTGGGCACCACCGACGATTGCGGGTTCTCCCCGTTCAGCGACGACACTTCCACCACCCGCGAAACCGCCTTCGCCAAGATTCGCGCCCGCGTACAAGGCACGCTGCTGGCCGAAAAAGTTCTCGGAATCCAGTAATGCCGCCCGACCACAACGACGAGCGCAAGGACGAGCACAACGAAGAGCACTTATTGCGCTCGGTCACGCTGCAGAATGCTCGCGCCATTCTCCTCGCTCGCGAGCAGGCCGAGCGCGAACTCATCGCCGCCAAGGAGGCCCTGGAACTCAAATCCGCGGAGCTTCGCGAATCCAATCAATTTTTATTGGAAGCGCGCGACCATCTGGAAAAACGCGTTCAGGAACGCACCGCGCAACTCCACGCCGCCAATGACAACTTGCGGCAGCTTTCCGCCGAGCTTCTGCAGGCCCGCGACGATGAACAGCGCCGCCTCGCCCGCGAACTTCACGACAGCGTGGGGCAATTGCTGGTCGGCATTGCCATGAACATCAGCGTGGTACAGACCGAAACACATAAGCTCAGCCCTGCCGCCGCAAAATGCGTCTCCGACAACGCCCATTTGCTCGATCAGGTCAGCAAGGAAATTCGCACCATGTCTTACCTGTTGCACCCGCCGCTGCTCGATGAAGCCGGTCTGGGCGCCGCTCTCGATTGGTACGCGGAAGGATTTGCGGAGCGCAGCCAGATCAAGGTGGATTTGAATCTGGCCGCGGATCTCAGCCGCCTGCCCGGCGATGCGGAAATTGCCATCTTCCGCATCATTCAGCAATGCTTGACCAACATCCACCGCCATTCCGGCAGCGCCACCGCGTCCATCCGCATCTATCGCCAGAGCGATCAGATCATTGTCGAGGTTGTGGATAGCGGCAAGGGCATACCCCAGGAAAAAATCCGCGAAATCACCGACTCCGGCCGCACCGGGGTGGGCTTCGCCGGCATGCGCGAACGCCTGCGCCAACTCGGCGGCACCCTGAACATCGAATCCGATGGAAATGGCACCCTGGTCCGCGCCAGCCTGAGGGTCGGATAAAGTTTTCCGCACAATAGAATTTTGCCCGCGCACCAGCAAGCTCCTGCGCCGAATAGCACCGCTTGATGCCTGGCGGTAATCAGCAAGGGTGCGTTCAATTTACGTTGGTGGATTCGGGTGAGGTGGTGAATTCGGCTGACGGGGCGTGGAGATCGCTGGCGGCTGCTCCGTTGTGGTTGGCGTTCCGGTGGTGATCGCGGTTGTCGTTGGGCTTGTGCGGGGCGGACTTAGTTTCGGTGGCGATGTTTTCGGTGGCGATGGTTTGGGGGGCGGGCGCGGGGTAGACCTCGTGCCGGGCATGAGGGAAGCCGGTGCAGCGGCAGGCCCGGGAATCGCTCTCAAGGGCATCAGGAAGATGGCGGATAAGCAGGTTGCTGATGTAGGCGAGAGTAGCAGCGCGGCGTGGGGAAATTTCTCCCGCGGCGAGCAGGCCATAAAGGCGCTGGAGAGAGTTATGGATGCCACGCGTGTGACGGAAACGAAGAGCCTGATCGGTGAGCAGCAACTCGAAATCGTCCTTAGATTCCTGGGTCAGAATGTGCTGGCGGCAGTAACGGCCGTCAGGATAAACGATTTGAGAGCGGCACCGGCGGCCGGTCTTGGTGAGATATTTGCAGCGTCCGAAGGTGAGAATTTTT
>JALYLI010000138.1 GCA_030774335.1 Acidobacteriota bacterium
CGGTACTGGCGAAAGAAAATAACGTCCCGTTTTATATCGCCGCGCCCGTCTCCACTTTCGATTTATCCATTCCCGATGGCGATCACATCCCCATCGAAGAACGCTCCGCCGCCGAAGTCACCCATCTCCAGGGGGTGCGTATCGCTCCCGACGTCCACGCCGCGCATCCCGCCTTCGATGTCACCCCCGCGCGCTACATCGCCGCCATCTTCACCGAGCGCGGCGTAGCCCGCGCGCCGTACGGCGAATCACTGCACGCGCTTGCATCGTCGCCTGGCCGGGTCGTGCTAGCGCGCTAAAAAGCCCAGCCGCATCAACGCACCTTGCGTGTAAAAGAAAAACGGCGATGAGCGCTGGGCACTCACCGCCGTCACGATTACTGTTCGAATCGCTTAGAAGCTGACGCGTATGCCGAACTGGAATGCGCGTGGCTGGCCGCTCGAGAACGAGCCAGAACCGGCACCCACACGGGTGAAAAACGACGTCGTGCCATTAATGGAGCCCGGGGCGCCAGACAGCGTAGGATCCAACGGTCCTGCCGGGCCGATGACGTTATTTTTGTTCCAAATGTTGAAGCAATCCACGCTTGGTTCGATCTCCAGATGCTCCTTGACTCTCCACCGCCAGGATAACCGGATGTCCGTTGTGAAGAACCGAGGATTGTTTTTCTGGTCCGACGGCGCAGGATCGACGGGCGAAATCACCGCGCCGAGCGAAGTAAGTTGATCCGCAGAAAAGAGACCGGCAGAAACCAAAGCGTCTCCGGCGGGAGTCAACGTTCCGGCGATATTCGTGTCGAAGGCGTTTATGAGTTTATTCAACCCGTTCGGTCCAAAGTCCCGCCCGAACGAGCCACGGCTCGTTCCCGGCAGAGGATCACCGGTGGTGCCGTCCCCATTGAGGTCCGAGAAGAAAATGTCAGAAGCACCGCCGCTGGTGTTCAGGAAAACACTGGAAGGCTGGTTGGTCCGGAATTGAGAGGTCGTCGAAAATCGGAAGTGCCATGGCAACTCCGTAATGAAGGCAACCCCAAGTTGATGATGACGATCCTGGGTTCCGGGGCCATAGAACTGAGTGGGAATGTCGTTATTGATCGAAGCCGACAGAAAGTCTTGATCCACCGCCGTAGTCTTAAAGCGTGACAGTGCGTAGGTGATGTTTGTCGTTGCGTGCCTAAACGGTCCGAAAGTTCCTAACCTCCCCGTCAGGGCAACCTGCAGTCCCTGATAACGGGATTGTCCATCGGGTTCGATGACGAAGACTTGGCGAAAGTTTGGATTCTTGCCGCTAAAGGCGAATCCGTCCACTCCGCTGCCGGCGCCAAGACCCTCATTAGCAAAGTCGTCGATCGTCCCTCCAGCGGTGATGACGCAATCGATATCGGGGCAACCGAAGTCCCCAAGGGTCCTCGTAATCGCGGCGTTGGCTGCGGCCACATTCAGAGTATTCGCGGCCCCAATTCGATTGCGTTCTACCACCTGATTGAAGTGGATGCCTCGATTCATTACATAATCCACGCTGAGAACCAACCCGTTCCTAATTTGCCGTTGAACACCGATATTAACCTGCACACCGTAAGGCGACTTGTAGTGTGGGTCCAGAATGTCTCCGCCGATAACACCGCGGTCTAGATTGAACTGAGGAGGAACCCCCGGAGGTGGATAGTTGGCTGCGAGTTCCGCGCTGGCGGCAATGAACGCCTGTTCCGCTTGCACCGCAAATGGAGTTGCCGCGCCGATCGAAGCACCAAAGCAGCTGTTCTGCGAGGCACCGGCACCCGGCTGGGCGTTTGTGCAATCTTGAGTGAAATCAAAGAGATGCGATCCGTCTCTCGGATCGAGAAGGAACGGATTAGATGACGTAATCAGCGGCGTACTATTGCCCAACCCTGGCGCCAGATTGACGGTTCGGTCGAATAGGATGTTGTTAAAAATGTTGGTCTCGTAGTAGATGCCGCCACCGCCACGGATCACAGTTTTCCCATCTCCACGAACGTTCCACGAGAAGCCCACTTGCGGCCCAATACGGCTGTTATCGTTCCTCGGGGTCTGACCGAGTTCAGAATCGAACGAACTGACCAGCGGGGCGCGCGGCAGGTTGTGGTTCGTCAAACCGTCATCGCGATCGTAACGCAGGCCGCCATTCAAAGTGAACGTGCGAGAAACCTTCCAGGTGTCATGCACGTAGACGCCAAAGCGGTTATTGTGAAATCCACCATTCGGAAGACCGAGTGCCGGCTGTTCGCTGCCCGCGCCCAGACCGTTCCCCTCAAACACACTCGAGAATGTATAGTTCAGTGGATCGGTGTCACCGTTGGAGTTAAACGGGATAGCGGCGACGCCTTGGGAGAATCTAGCGCGCACGCGTGGTCCCAGGCCGAAGAACGAAGCGAAACCAGCTTCGTCAATCCGGTTGTATTCCACCCCAAACTGCAGCGTGTGACGGCCGAAGGTTGCACTGCCGTCGTACTTGATCTGGCGATTCTGCTGGTAAGTAGCCTGAGGCGCATTCGCATTCGGGCCATAAACGAATCCGCCCAGCCCGGTAATGTTGATCTGTGCGACGTCGCCGGCAGGATCAACCGTGGTTGGAGTTCCCGCCAGGGCATTTGCGTCCACGATCCCGTTCACAAATTTCAGGGAGCTGAAGCGAACCGCGTTTGTGAAGCGCCCCTTTGTGTAATCCCAGCCCACGGAATGGGCGTTCGAGCTGTTCTTGTTTGCGAATGCGGAGAACCCCACTCCACCAAATCCAGTCACACCAATGTTGTCGTCGTGAGTGAAGCGGTAAAACAGGTGCTGGTTATTTGTCAGGTTTAAATCCAGTCGCCCCCCACCCAAGTGCTCGCTTTCGGGCACTGCAAAGGAGCCGCCGAAGCCGGTAAACGCAGGCTCGCTGGCCGTTATTTGACCTGCTTGTTGTTGCTTTTCGTATTCCGCTTCCCAAAACAACTTGTTCTTGATGAAAGGCCCACCCAATCGGCCGCCATAGTCATCGCGACTGAAAGCGGGCTTCGCAGGATTAAGCTCGTCTAGCTGTCCGTTGTTGGCTGCGAATTCTGACCTGCGGAAAAAGCCGAAGCCGGATCCGTGAAACTGGTTAGTTCCACTCCGCGTGATGATGTTGACGGCACCGGTTGAGGTCAGGTCCGTGCTGACATCAAGCGAAGATTGGGCGATCCCAAACTCTTGAATCGATTCGTTGGTCAAATTCATTACCGTGGTTCCCACGGTCTCGTCCGTAATGTCCACGCCATCCACTTGAATACGCGTGCTCCGCCCGGAACGTCCACCAATGGAAACGCCCACGAATTGATTCTTGGTGGGGTCAAAGGACCCGCCGTCGAGAACCTGCACCCCAGGGGCGAGTTGCGCGAGATCAAGAAAGTTCCTGCCGTTAAGCGGCAATGACTGAATTTCATCCGCCTGAATCGTGCCCTGGACTGTCGACTTATCGGTATCCACAGTAATGTCATTGGCTTCCACCATCACCGTCGACGCCTGCGAGCCTAATTCCAGCGTGAGGTCCAGGGAGGTTGTTACTCCCACGCGAATGGCCACATCCGCGTTAATGGTGCGAAAGCCGTCCCGCTCCAGCGTTATCTTGTAGTCGCCCGGAGGGAGATCGGGAACGACCATTTGTCCGTCTGCATTGCTCATCACGTCCACTGTGTTGCCGCGCCCTTTGCTAACAACGGTACCCTTCACGTCTGAAACGGCTTTTCCGGCGGGGTCAGTGACCTGTACGCTCAGCGAACCTGTGAGCCTCTGTGCCCACGCATTGCCTGCGCCGACAAGCAGCACAACCAGAATTCCAACAATAGCTTTGCGCATTTCTAACTCGCCCTCCTTTGGCGTTTGAGACAATGGGAATTCTTAAAGGGGCCTTAATCCAAATCGTTAGATCTACCTCATTGGGACTAAATAGATATACGCGAGTACCCAAACGATCAGCTTTGCTCAACTACAGCACATTTTAGGCCAATTAGTAGAGTCATCTAACTGACTGAATTTAAATGCGATATTGGTAATTTATATCCTGATGCAGAATCCACATTCCATTTTCTGTAGGTTTATACCTATTTATAAATAATTTATATGTGAAGCGAGGAAGTAAACGTAAGAACTTGATTTCTTACGCGAGAGCGAAGGGCAGTTCACAAAAGAGTCGAGATTAGATATGGCTGTTTGCGTCTCCCGGCCATCATTCCGTGGCCGGGGCGCAGATCTGCGCAAGCAATGACCTTTAATTGGTTGGCCGCTTAACTTTGGTGCCGGATGCGTTCGGCCAGGCTGCGTGCCCGCTGCCGGGCGATATCCACGAAGCGAGAATCACTGCCAATCTGGTCGAGCATCGGCAAAGCTGCCTGGGGTTCCGGCAACAGCTTATGGTTCAAGTCTGTCTCGAATTGCAGCAGCGCGTCATTTATCCCCAGGCGGTCGTATCTCATGCGCCGGGTCAGCAACATCACATGCTCCTGCTGGCGAGCCAGCCCTTCAAATATCTGCAAAAGCTGAGTCGCTGCCGAATTCAGGGTGTAGTTGAACTTTACTTGGTGCGAACTTGCCCCTTTTTCCCAGCGAAAGGTCTTCTCGCCCAGGTTCGCGATTTTTCGGTGCACGTCCAGATCCTGTCCCTGAAAATGGTTGAGTTGTCCCGCCAGGTCAAACATGTGCGCCCGGAGACTGGCGCTCACTTCAAATGGAGAAGCGCTCGCATCTTCGTCCAGTTGTCGGATGTCGTACATTGCCGGCCGCCCGTCCTCCGGCACCACTATTTCTATAAATTCCGGAGAACTGGACTTGAACACCCGCCGAAACGTGAGTTTCGCGCTTTCCGCTGGAAGGCCGCCAGCCTCGACGGGAGTGGCGCCTTTTGAGGATGTGGCGGCGAAAGAAAGCCCCGCAATCGGCAACGTTGAGGCCAGCAGTGCCGCCGTCCCCAGCCACCCCAAAACCGGTCGCAGAGAATATTTCGTCATCGTGTCGGTATGATGCGCGGTAAGTTCAAGCGCGTTGTGTAATTTCCGACGCCGGAAGCCGGGGATACTCCGTCGAGCGCAGCCACAGCGGCGACATTCACGCGGTGCGGCTGCTTCCGATCGTCGCGCGGCAGGTCGAATCGTCGCCGCGTCTGTTCCACCTGCAAATGGCACAAAGCCACCGCCAGCGCGTCAGCCGCGTCCGTGGGCTCGGGAAGCTCATCCATGGTTAACAACACGCGCACCATTTCCTGCACTTGCCGCTTGTCCGCGTGGCCGTAGCCCGCTACCGAGGACTTCACTGCGCGAGGGGAATAACTGTGCACCGCAATATTGTGCTGCGCTGCGGCCAGCAAGACAACCCCGCGCACCTCCGCGAGTCGCAGCGCGGTGCGCACATTCAGCGCGGCGAACACGGCCTCCACAGCCATCGCGTCTGGCGCATACTCCTCAATCAGCCGCGAGAGTAGTTCGTGCACATCCTGAAGCGCCGCCCCGCCGCATTCCTTCCGCCGCTTGGCCGTGATCACCAGCGCGCCGAAGCACAAAATCCGCGAGTTTCGCCCGTCACTTTCGACCACGCCATAACCAGTGGGCCCTGCGGCTGCCGGGTCCACTCCCAGCACCCGGATAGCACCCTCGGTTCGTTTGTTTCCGCCGGTCCCGTTCACGGCCACAAGTCTACGGCGTTCGCGTTATCCCTGCCAGAAAATTTCTGGTTGCATGCGCAATGACAGCACTTCAAAAAAGGCTTTAAATAAAAAATGGCCGGCGGATGCCATCGCGCTGGCCATCTTGAAAACCAACCACCGCAGCTCTTGACCGCTAGTTCGCTCCCACCGCCGCCTGGATCTCCGACTCATCGATGTCGAAGTTGGCATACACGTGCTGCACGTCATCGTGCTCTTCGAGAGCTTCCACGAGCCGCACCATCTGGGTAGCCTGCGCGCCCGTCAACTTCACGTAGTTTTGCGGCACCATGCCGACTTCTGCGGACGCGGGGGTGATGCCAGCCTTGCTCAGCGCCTCTTTCACTTTCTCAATCGTTTCCGGCGGCGTCACGATATACCAGATGGAGCCATCGTCCTTCATGTCTTCAGCGCCCGCTTCCAGCACGATATCCAGCAGCTTGTCTTCGGTCGCGGCTTCTTTCGCTACGGTAATTTCACCTTTGCGGCTGAACATCCAGCCCACCGCTCCGGCTTCTGCCATGTTCCCGCCATTTTTGCTCATCAAGTGGCGGAACTCCCCCACGATACGGTTTCGATTGGTGGTCACCACTTGAATCAACATGCCCACGCCGCCCGGCCCGTACCCTTCGAAAACCGCTTCTTCGTAGACTTCGCCTTCCAGTTGCCCGGTACCGCGCAAAATGGCGCGTTCGATGTTGTCGCCCGGCATGTTTTCGTTCTTGGCGGCAAGAATCGCGGTGCGCAGGCGGGGATTGGTGATCGGGTCGCCGCCCCCGATGCGGGCCGCAATGGAAATTTCGCGGATCAACCGCGTGAATACACGGCCGCGCTTGGCGTCAGTAGCCGCCTTTTTGTGCTTGATGGTTGCCCATTTTGAATGCCCGGACATGACACATCCTCTTGGTTCGCTGAATGGTTCCGCAAGATCTGCGGCGATTAATGCTGCGATACACGCTGCGGAGACTACGGCGGACCGCTACCCCTGCAAAACGTAGGCAGTTTAGCACACCCATATAAAGGTGGGGAACTACGGCTCCCGCGCGGTGGCCGTAGGTCAGGGATCGACAATTCTAACCGCCGGTCTAATGATTCGACGCGCCGGTTGTCGCGGTGGCGATGACGTTGTCGCTGAACCGGCAACCCTTTAGCAGTCTGAAAGAAACCCGTTGCCAGGTCACCGCCGGTAATTTCGGCAAGCCGCCAAAATTGGTGAAGTGAAATCTTACGCTTGAAAATCCCGCTTCATTCAAGATGCGCTCCAGGTCTTTGCGAAGCAGGGCCGTAATGTGCGCGGGGTAGCAACTATCCTGAAATGCTACGAAGTGCCCCCGCAGCATCAGCGCCATCAGCGATCGAATACTTTCATTATTGGGCGTAGACAAAATCAGCCTGCCGCCCGGTTTCAAAATGCGAAACCATTCCCGAGCCACTTGCCGCGGATTCTCCAGATGCTCAAGCACCTCCGCGGCGATGACGGCGTCGAAACTTCTAGCAGGCAGCACTCCTGCCTCGTTGGAATCAAAACGATGCCACGCTATCTCGCTCGGCAAATTCTCAGGCCGCGGCAGAATATCGGCCCCCTCTACCCGTTCGAATCGCCCCAGAGCCAAGAGCCTGCGCGCGAGGTTTCCAACGCCCGCCCCGTAGTCCAACGCGCGTCCGCGCAAATCATATCCCTGAACAAGCCTTAGTATCTGGTCGTAAATGACTTCGGAGCTGACGCCCCCGCTGGCCTCGGCCGCCCGAAGCCGTTGCTCTTCCAGTGTCATCAATGTTTTTGCGGGATCTCCATGTTTGGTTTCACTTCGCCAGCCCGCAGAGCCTGCGCATATTGTTTGGCGATCACGCTCCACGAAAAATAATGCGCCTGCGCATTGCGGCTGCGCTCCGCCAGGGACGCGCGGTATGCATGATCTGTCAAAACTCGCAGGAGCACTGGTCCAAATTCATTCGGCGAATTTTCCGGCACCAACGCCACTCCCGCTTCGGTGATGGGAGGCGCAACTTCCGAACCGTCCTGCGCGATTACCGGCAAACCGCAAGCGATGCCCGCGATAGCGCTGCCGCGACGGGTCGAAATTGAACCGCGGGGAAATAGCATTGCGTCCGCTGAACCCAAGGCCTTCACCACGTCCTCCGCGGGGATCAGCCCGAGCGTTGTCACCTCCACCGGCGCGCCCAAGAGCTGCGCGCGCAATTCTTCGCCGCCGGTTTCGGAATTTCGCCCCATCAGCACCACTTTGAGCGGCCCCGCCTGTTTCGCCGCATAGCTGATCGCTTGCGCGATCAGGCTCACTTCGTGCTTTCGAATAGGCTGATCGGACAGCGAAAAGACCGCCACCACCGGTTTTCCTCCCGCTGGATTCCGCGGGGCTGCCCACGCTCCTTCCGGCGCGGGGAGATTTGCGCCCACTGGAATATAAAAAACGTTTCGCGCGCCGGCAGGCAGCCACGATATTTTTTCCAGCGCCAGAGTAAAAATCGCCACCTCGCTCAATCGCAGCAGCCGTCGCATGGTGCGCCGCTGCAAACTTCTCCGCACGCGGTCAATCACTCGATTTCCGGCGTATCCGTCCGGATCGTGGAATGCCACCGCGCAGCGCGCGCCATTTTTCTTCAACAATTTCAAAACGCCCACGGCACGCATCGAAAACCCTTTGCGCGACCACGCCAGCGCAGTGTACTGCAGCAGAAAGAAAACGTTTTGCTTGCCGCTGCTGGTTGCGGAAAGTTCCTTCCGGCTCGCCTGCCATCCAATCTCAGCCCACTTCACCCGTGTGCAGCTAAGATTTATGCCTTCCGCTGCTAACGCTTGGCCCAGATAGCTGCAATACTCCTCCACCCCATCCGTCGGTTCTTCGCGGCGTCCGAGAACTGCGATGCATTCCATGAGATATAATTTTACCCGGAACAGCGTAACATCTAACCGCGGCAGGACCGCGCAGCGTGCGCCAGGCACGGCGGTTTCTCACGAACTCCGCAAACTTCAAGCATGAACTTACTCATCTATTCCCATTTCTTCTCGCCAAGTATTGGGGGCGTAGAGAACATCGTCCAATCTCTGGCCACCGGCATCGCCAAGCTGCGAAACATCAATGGTGATCGCGAATTTCACGTTACGCTCGCCACCGGAATTCCCGCCGGGAGCACCGACGACAAACAATTTCCGTTTGAAATTATCCGTCAGCCGAACTTCCTGACCCTATGGCGCCTGATCCGCCATGCCGACGTGGTTCATCTGGCCGGCCCGGCTCTTTTGCCGATGTTGCTGGCGTGGATCTCGCGCAAGAAATACGTCATAGAACATCACGGCTACCAGGCGATTTGCCCCAACGGCCTTCTTGTCCAGCACCCTGCTCGCTCGATTTGTCCCGGATACTTTCAAGCCGCCCGTTATGGCGAATGCTTTAAGTGCCTGCACTCCGAATTTTCAAGCCGCCGGGTCGCAGCTCAACTTTTGCTGCTGATGTTCCCGCGGTATTGGCTCGCACGTGACGCCAGGAAAAATATCGCCGTGACCCATCATGTCGCCCAGCGGCAAAAATTGCCGCGTACCGAAGTCGTATATCACGGCATTGAAGATCCTCTCCCTGGGGAGCGCGAATCGACGTCCCTCCCTGCAGCCAGGCTCTGTATCGCTTGCGTTGGCCGCCTGGTCCCTGAAAAAGGAATTCCAGTTCTCCTCGAAGCCGCCCGGCTTCTCAAACTCGAGGGCCGCGATTTTGAAATTCGACTTATTGGTGATGGCTCCGAGCGTCCCAGGCTGGAGGGGTTCATCCAGAGAGAAAACCTTCAATCCTGCGTTTTCATCACTGGATTTTTAAGCAGTGACGCCCTCGCGGCTGCACTGCGGGACGTAAACGTTGTGGTGATGCCTTCCACCTGGGAAGAGACTGCCGGCCTCGCGGCCATCGAACAAATGATGCGCGGCCGTTTAGTGGTTGCCGCCGATATCGGCGGTTTGCGCGAAGTCGTCGGCGATACCGGAATGAAATTTCTCCCGGGCGATGGCGCCTCACTCGCGCATTGCCTGCGCAACATAATCACCAATCCCGTTCTGGTCACTATACTCGGGCAAGCGGCGCGGGAGCGCGCCCTGAATCTATTCAACTGGCCAAGCATGATCGCCAATCATGCCCAGATTTATCGTTCTCAATAACCATACAGACCCCCTACGCTAGCCATTGCGAATGTCGCCGGGCGGCCGAGTATCGTTGGCCGCGATGGTACACTTTCGGCAGCACCGGCCTGGGGCTCGAGCCGGACTTCTAACAAGGTCTTGTTAGGATTGTGGCTGCTATGCTCGACAATGTTTACGGCCGCGGAGAATGAAAGATAAGCATGTTCAAGTGTGCTCGAAAGCGTGCGCCTCTCGCGTTAGGGGCTAAATACGCCTACCCGGAGTTCAACGTATGAATTTTTCTCCTCACCCGATGTTGCGGGAGTCCCGCGGGAACCCCATCCTCATTCTCGTAACTCTGATTGTATTCGCAGTCGCTGCGTATAGTTTCTCTCAGTATGTGATTAATGACGACATTCCCAGTCTGGCGTATATCGCTCTTATATCGCTGGGCGGTGCCTTTGTCGTGGCCATGTTGAATGATTGGAAAAGAGGAGTTTATTTTTTCTTCACCTGGCTGGTATTTGAGGATCTCGCGCGCAAGTTCCTGGGAAATAACATGGCCATTTATTTCGCCAAGGATTTCCTGCTGGCGGTGGTTTACCTCTCTTTTTTTATCGCCTATCGACGCAAGTCGGTGCAAACCATCCGTCCCCCTTTTGCTATACCGCTGCTTTGCTTTGTGTGGTTTGGCATATTGCAAGTCTTCAACCCGGCATCTACCGCGCTGGTATACGGAATTCTCGGGGTAAAATTGTTTTATCTATACGTTCCGCTATTTTTTGTCGGCTATGCGCTAGTAAATTCCGAGGTGGAACTTCGCCGGTTCTTCAAGGTAAACGCCGTGCTGATTTTGATCATCACTTCCGTGGGTGTCACGCAGTCCATTGTTGGACCTTCTTTCCTTAACCCCGCCAGGCCAGCGGACGAAATTCGAGAGTTGAGCCAGCTTTATCGAACCTCGCCGATTACAGGCCTGGTTTCTTATCGTGCCCCTTCCGTATTTGTCAGTGCCGGGCGGTATACCAACTTCCTTCTGATTGCCTGGAGTCTGATGCTCGCCTACACCGGGTACTTGTTATTACGCCATCGACGTGGACGCAACTTGGCCTTCGTTGCTGTGGCTTGCATTTATGCCGCCATCCTATTGTCAGGCTCGCGTGGAATGTTTATGTGGAGCGCCGGGGTCGCCATCGCTTCGGTTTTCGGCTTCATTTGGGGGGCGCCTTGGCGGCAGAAGGAATTTCTACGAGTTTTTCGCACGGTTCAGCGGGCCGCTCTTGGAATAGCATTGGCTATCGTCGCGCTTTTTTTTGTTTTCCCCGAGGCCCTCATGGCCCGGCTTGCTATTTATTCGGAAACCTTGACACCTGGGAGCTCCGCCAGTGAATTGCAGTTCCGGACGTGGGACTATCCATTGCGGAATTTCCTCGGAGCCTTTAACTATGAACGCTGGCCTTATGGGTATGGCATCGGAACAAGCTCTTTGGGTGTGCAATACGTAGCTAAAATACTTCACGAAAAACCGATGGGTGTCGGCGTCGAAAGTGGTTTCGGCGCGCTGGTTGTGGAGATGGGGGTAGGCGGGCTGGCTCTCTGGCTCATTATGAGCATCTCCATCCTCGTTTCCGGCTGGAAGGTGGTTAAAAAATTGAAAGGCTCGCCGTGGTTTCCGGTCGCGTTTGTCATTTTCTTTTATTCTTTCGTATTACTTTTGCCCATGACGTTTACATCCATGGTGGCGTATGAGGATTTTATTATTAATGCTTACTTCTGGTTGTCTCTGGGAATTTTATTCCGTTTGCCAAGCTTGGCGCTTTCCGCTCAATTCGCCAATGTAGTGGGTGCGCAGAAGGTCCGCTTCCGGACAAGATGACATGCGCATCGCTGTGATCTCGCCGTTTCTCGATCGCCATCATGGCACGGAGCGATGCATCATCGAGCAGCTTGAAAGATTTCCTGTTGAAGCAGGCGATGAAATTCACATTTATTCCCAGCGGGTTCAGGATGTGCATGGGGTGATCCGCTACAAATCTGGCGCTGCCGCGGCAGCCGGCCAAAACCGTTTCTGGCACAAAGTTGCTTCCTTGCCCGGGCCGCACCTGTTCCAATATCTTTTCTGGTTTTACGCGAACACCATCAGCCGATGGCGCAGCGCCAATAGCGGTGTGAAAAGCGGTCTTGTTTACTCACCTGGGATTAACGCCTCGAGTGCTGACGCTATAGCCGTACACGTGGTATTCCAGGAGTTATATCCTCTAGTGTTCTCAAAACACAGGTTTCGCGACACACCGGCTCGTGACTGGCCGCGACTTATCCACCGGCGTCTTTACTACCGCTTGATTATGGCGTTGGAGAAAAAAATTTACCGGCGGCCTGACGTTTCGCTTGCCGCCGTTTCCGTTAAGGTCAGTAAGCAGTTGGCCAGGCATTTTCAACGCCAGGACGTGCGCGTAATTCATCACGGTGTAGATACGGAAGATTTTTCTGTGCTGCGAAGGAGTGCGGCACGGCCGGAAGCTCGCAAACAATTGGGGTTGTCAGGCGTAGACTTCATTCTTTTACTGATTGGCAATGACTTCAAAAATAAAGGGCTCGACGCTCTTCTGAGAGCGCTCGCTGAATTGCGCGATCTGCCATGGAAGCTGTTGGTGGTAGGGGACGATGTGCGAAGCGGCTATGAGCATGTTCTTCGCGACTTGGGGATCGCGGCGCGCGTATTAATTCTGCAGCCCTTGCCGGATGTTTTGCAATTTTATGCCGCGGCGGATGCATACGTCGGCCCATCTTTGGAAGACGCTTTTGGATTGCCGGTACTTGAAGCCATGGCTTGCGGTTTGCCAGTCGTATGTAGCGCGCAGGCCGGAGTGAGCGAGGTCGTTTCCAACGGACTGGACGGCATTATCTTGAATGATCCTCAAGATGCCCAGGAAATTGCATCGGTCTTGCGATCACTGATGATGGATATTGCGTTGTGCAAACGGCTAGGAGCGCAGGGGGCCATCACCGCGCGGGAACATTCCTGGAACCGCAACGCCGTGGCGGCGTGGGAGTGGCTGTGTGAAGTGGATCGAAAGAAAAATGGTCCGCGCCAGCCAACAGTTAAGGCTGTTTAGGTTGAACGCGTCAATGATTCCGGAAGTGAAGCGCTAGCGAGGTTCCATTGCCCAGAGAAGTAAATCGTGCCATCGAACTTCAGCGCAAATACTACACGGACACCGCTGGGCGTTATGAACAGATGCACGGGCATGAAGCTGCCGGCGATCCGTTCCAGACTGATTTCGTGGTGGCGACCTTGCGCATGCTGGCGATCCGCAGCGTGCTCGACGTTGGCACGGCTTCCGGGCGCACTTTGCGCATTTTGAAAACAGCGATTCCGGAATTGTTTGTGTGCGGTATCGAGCCGGTTGCGGCCCTGCTCGACCAGGCGGTCAACTTGGGCAATGCTGAAAGCGACGCCATTCTCCAGGGCAAAGGCGACGCTCTGCCGTTCGCGGACAATAGTTTCGATGCCGTGTGCGAATTCGCGATTCTACATCATGTCGCGGAGCCGCGCGTGGTCATCGGCGAGATGCTGCGGGTGGCGAGGAAGGCGGTCATCATCTCCGATAGCAACCGCTTCGGGCAAGGACCGATGTTTCTACGCCTAGTCAAACTCGCTCTCTATAAGGCCCGGCTGTGGGACGCTTTCAACTACCTGCGGACATCCGGGAAGGGCTACCAGATCACGGAAGGCGACGGGCTGGCGTACTCCTACAGCGTTTACGACAACTTCGACCAGATTGCAAAATGGGCCGACCGCGTCTTCGTCATCCCTGCTGACCAAACCAGGTCTCGCAGTTGGCTGCACCCTTTACTTACCAGCGGAGGGGTCATCCTATGCGCGGTCCGCGATCCGCGATCGGTAAGCTAAGGTCGAATGTCTTGGAGAATTTAGAGCCAGGAAAAACTGGCGGGTTGGGTAGCTCGCACACGACCCCTTGCGGAGCCGCTGTCCCCGCGCGGCCCCCAACCCGTTCTCAGTAAGTTACAGATGCGTCCTGTGTCGCTCAATGGCCCACCCGGCCCACCAGCGGCAGTACCCGCCAGCTAGTACCAGCGGCCAGTCAAACCAATCGCAAATGAGTCTCGGATCGTAAGTCTTTTATTTCTAATTATTTGAAACGTCCCGACTTGGAACGGGGTACCTGTTCGCTGTCCGATATTTGGCACTTGGTAACAGCAAGCGGCCCGAACGCGAATCGTCTATTGAGAAGCTTTCATCCCGGTCTTCGTCAGATCCGCACCATTGGTCAGTTGCAAGGTAAGTGTCTTCTGCTGTCCAGTTCGCACCATCACGTTCTTCAGCCACGTGGAGTACAGCCCATGCGAGGAAGCCCGTAAATCGTAGTTATCCCGGCGCAGCTTCACGATGGTGAACCGCCCGCTGGCGTCGGCGTGCACCGCGTGCGGGGTGTCTCCACCGCCCGATTGATACGTCACCACCGCGTTGGCCACCGGTTTCCCGTCGGGGCCTACCACCACGCCGCTCAGCGTGGCGCTGTGCCGGCTTTGGGGACTGGCATGCATCGAGCTTCCGGCGACCAGCGCCGTTAGCATCACCGCGAGAAACTTGCATGAGTGTCTCATCTGGCGCACCCCCTATTTCGAGACGAGTGTAGTCCTATCCGGCCGGTAACTGCGCGCGCGTTACAAATCCTGTGTTGCGGCAACTAACTGCCTATCTGTACAGGTGGATGAACCGACTATCAAGCTGCGGATGCCCCCGCTGTAATTCTCTAAGAAGTTGTGATGCCCCTTTACTTCAGCCAGCACACGCTGGCTTCCTCACCCGGCAGGGCGCCAAATTGCTGCAACGCATGCAATCCGGCGCTGAGGCTACGGCCGAGCGCGTGCTGCTGAATATGTTCGAAGGAAAAATGTTCGCGCCCATCGAGAAGGAATTTTCTGCCGATGCCGGCGAATAATCCTGATGCCCCATCGCTGTAAAATTTGATTTGAAATCCGGATATTTATAACCACTGCCAATCCCGCTTCTTCCACGAAATGGAGTGACCGCTTTCGTGGTTGTAAATCCCATAAGCGGTCAAATCCCAAACACCTTTTTATCTTCAGGCTGCTGCTTGCCGCGTGTTTTGAGCAGCTTCCGGCGCCCGGCTCCGTGGCTACCGAACTGCCATCCATTTGACGTCATGAACGCTCAACCCGCACGGTCAACTTTTGAGCCATCGCCGAATATCACCGAGCCGCGGGATCGCTCCGCGCTTCTCCGCAGCGCCCGAGGCGGCAATCGCGCCGCACTCGCCGAACTCGTTATGCCTTACGCCTCCAGCCTGTATCGCTCTGGACTGCGGTTGACCGGCAATCTTTACGACGCCGAAGATGTCCGCCAGGAAACGCTTCTGAAGGCGTTGTCGCGCCTCCATCAGTTTGCCGGCACTCAAACCTCGACGCGCGACGACTTGCACGCCTGGGTTTCACGCATTGCCACCAACGCTTCCATCGACGTCATCAGGCGCCGCCGCGAAGGCAAAATATCTTCTATCGATCATTCCGGTGACTCCTCCGGCGAATCCTTGGCCTCGCAGATTCCGTCGAAGCAAGCCAACCCGGAACAACGTTTCCTCCGCCAGGAAACCCGTCGGCAACTCGCCTCGGCCATCGCCGAGCTTCCAGCCGGCCTGCGCCAGGTGTGTCTGCTGCTGGATGTTTTGCAATATTCCACTCAGGAAGTGGCTAAACGCCTGGGCATTTCGAACGTGGCGGTGCGCCTGCGACTGTTCCGCGCCCACCGCCGCCTCCGCGAAACATTGGACGGAAAGCGAAGCGAAAATCTTCGCCAGCCCGCTCGCCGAGAGGCGCTCGCCCGGTGCCGCCCCACGGACCGCACCAATCTTTCCGGAAATTGGTCCACGAGAAATCGCCGCGCTGCGCCCTACCAGGCCATCGGATTCGCGTGCGGCGGGGACTGAATCCCGTCTTTCTCGCGGCGTCATCCCGCTAAAATTACCTAAGGTTTGCCTTGCTGCTTAAACATTATATCCGGACTCTGCTGCACGCGCGTGTACCCTGCCGGAATTTCAAACAAGCTGGCATCCAGCGCGGCGTTCGAAAATGAGGTCACTTCAATCGTCATCTCGATTAACGCTCCGGGCGTCGAAGGTGGCGGAGGATTCTGACTATTCTGTTGCTCCGCGGCGTCATCCTTTTTCTTTTTCTTGCCGAAAAGTCCGCCAAGTCCCTTTACCATCGCGTCGGACGCGCTGGAGGGCGCGTTGTTGCTATTCGAAGAGGAGGAATCGGGGTTCGATGCTCCCGCGCCATTGTCAGTAGTGCTCCCCGCCGAGCCCTGTTGCCCAACCATCGTCATGCTCAGATATTGCAGCAGCGGCAAGCCTTTGAACGCCGCCTGATTTTTCTGCAGCTCGTCCATGCTTTGCGAAACACGCGGATCAATGCGAATATTGCTGGGCGGCACCCAGTTGATTTCCTTGGCCATTCGTTTATAGAAGTCGGCGACTTCCTCGTATCCTGGAACGGCGGGAGCCACCCACGAATCGATGCTGGTGGAAATCGTTCCGCTCACCGGCTGGTTGGGCTGTCCAGAAGCCTGCTGATTTTGCTGCTGCGCCTGAATTTCCAGATCGATTTGAATCTTCATCTCATTCGCGGTTAGGCCCTGAATCTGCCGGCTGCCGGTCCCCGGGGTAACATTGATCTTCGCGTTGAGGTTCGCCTGCACATCCTGTTTTTTTGTTTCTTTGTCCATCTTTTGCTGCGCCTGTTCCTGCGCCTTCTGCATGGCCGCTTTCATTTCCTCAAAAGTCATTTCCGTATAGGTGTGCTGCTGGGAATCGATGTGGATGATGCGGCGGCCGGCCAGATCGATGATCTGCACTCTGCCGTCGGCCTCATCGGAGCGCATGAAGTCACCCTTGATGTAGCGCGTGGTGGTGATGGGCTTCATCGCCTGTGACGCCTGTTTGCTGAAAATCCCTACGGTTTTCATCATGCTCTTCAGCGTTCCGCCGGTAATCTTCGATGTATCCGAGTATTTGAAATCGGCCTTCGCCGGCGTTGCTCCGCCAACCAAACACACACACAAAATCGCTGCGATAAAATTCCTCATACTATGGCCTCCACCCTATTAGCTGATTCGTCGACAGTTTCAGAAAAATGCGGACCGGCCGGGGCTGCGCGGCGCCGTCATTCAAAATGCCACACACATTGAACATCAAAAACGCACCTTGGGGCAACAAAGGCGGCAATCCCACACTTGTGCGGTTGGAATGCTTTTCAAGCTCGATGTATTCTTTCTAAATCTAGGGCTAAAAACGAAATATGTAGCCGCTTCCCAGATGAAAACTCCCTTGCGTCGCGATGTAGTCGCCCGACAGCACAGTATCCGGCAATTGTCGCGGGTCGGGATGTCCGGTGAGGTAGCGCACGAAGGTCGCGCCCAGGTCGAACCGAATCGCGGAGCGTGAAGACGCGTGATACTCCACCACTCCGCCCGCGTCGAACGCAAAGCGATTCGCGCTTTCGTATTCGCTCTGGCTCCCCGGCGCCAGCGTTTTCCCATAGTGAATAAATCCGGGCCGCAGCGTGGTGAAAACTCCCCACGAACCAAAAGTTCGACCCACCTTTACACCCGCCAGAAATTCTTCCGCGCGGCCTTTCGCATTCGCAGCCCCTGAGCCGGGAAACACGTTGAACTCGGAATCAAAGTACAGCAGGTTCGTCAGCCGATACCCCAGGCTCGTCCCGATACCGGAGCTATGCACGCGGCATGCGGGACATTCCTGCCAATCCATCGGCAAATCGATATTGGTGTAATGCACCCCGGCATCCCAGCGATGTTCGTACAGCCACGGTTGCGATCGTCTTTGCAGCTTCGGTTCGTATGTCGACGCCGGCTGAAAAGAATCCTCGGCAAAGCGGAACCACGGCATGCGTCCAGCCAGCATGTTCGCCATGCTGTGCGTCGGAGCCAGAGTCGCGCGCAGCGCCTTGTACCTGAATCGAGGATCGTCTTTGACAATCCGGTCGACAATTTGTCGCTCAATGGCATCTTCCAGGATCATCAATCCCGTGCCCATCGTCGGCGTCACAATGAAGTCCACCCATCCGGTATTATTCGTCGGCGGTTTATACCCTGGCCGGTCACACACGTAATGCCCGCAACCCGGCGTGTACGTGTAGCCTCCCTCATTCCCGACGGCTACTTCGCTCAAGCCCGGTCCAATTTCGAAATAGGCGCTGTACACCGCCGACCATGCCATCGCCTTCATGCGGCTTTGCCAATATTCTTTCGACCGTCCAAATTTCAGAGCACGCGCTCGCGGATCATTCTGTATATAAATATTTCCTGTAACTCCCCCCTGCATCGGGTGCCCGATGTAGTTCACCAAAAAATTGTCGCCGTCTCCCCACCGCGACATGTCGAATTGTCCCGCTGATACCAGCCAGTCATGCCAGAAAGGTTTGTGAAACAGCAGATACCGGAGGTACGGATCATCCGCCAGGCGAAAGGCGTGTTCAAAAAGCAAAAACTCCACGGATTGCAGCAGCGCCGGCCGCCATTGGAATTTATCTTCCCGGCGATCAGCGCGAGCAATTTTCAGCGGCGGCACCGGGGACGCTCGCAGGACGTCCCATCGCTGCGCATAAACGCCACCGGTCAGCGGCCAGCAGATCGGGGAAATACCAAGGGACCTCTCCGATGTCACGGCTAGCAAACCGGCGGGTGCGCAGAAATTAGCGGGCATCAGCGTTTCGCGCGCGAATGCGGCTTGTGGATTTGGTTCGCTGACACACGAACGAGGCGGTCCGGCAAATGTTTCGACGAATAGAGGTGTAGCGGCTAATCGCGAAGAAATTTTATCCACTACCGAGGCGTCAGCATGTTGAAGCGCCGCCCCGCCAGCCATATTCGCGCAGCCGAGCAGGTTTCGCGAAAATTGCCCGGTGCTGGAAGCTCTTTCCTCGAAACCCGCCGCACGAATACTCACGGATCGCAAATCTGCGAGCGTCTGGGAGCGCGCGTGTTGCGAGCCACCCGCAATCGCACACAGCAAAGCAGGCAACAGGAATCTTGGAACCGCAAGCCGGCGTCGGTTGACGCCTGCGGCCAGACAAAAACCTAACATGGACACGTTTCCCAACTGCCGTTCGGAACAGTTTCCGGAACAAATCGCCATCCTGCAAACAGGATCGCGCCCGGGCTGGGCTGACTAATTATAAGAAACGGAACACACGAGGGAAAGCCGGAATTGTAAAAAGAAATCGTCACCGAAGGTGACAGTGTCGAGTTAAAACTCCTGACGCAGCTGGCGTGCAGCTGGCGTTCATGACGCGCAAGAGATTTTCGCCGGAAAGACATTCCCGAACCGGTTACCAACGCAGCCTCGTGGCCCACAGCCAGTGAGCAGAGCCCTCAGCTACGGGCTGGCCGTCCCCGACGCGCGACCCTGCTTCAATTCAGCCCGCACCAGCTCCAATGCTTCTTTAGGAGTTCCCACCAGCCGATAGTTAGAGTAGAAAGTGCGTTCGTGGATTGCAAAGCTGGAAAGAAATTTGCGTCCATCGAAATCGTACTGGGAAAACGTCGGCAACCACAGGCCCGGGACCATTTCGTAGCGTTCCTGCATGAAATGGCTCCCCTTATAAACTTTTGCCAGAAAAAGTCCCAGCGAAATGTCCTCGGTCACTTCTCCCTCAATGCGCGCCAGCTCCACGCTGGTTTCATCAATCCACACTATCCCGCGCACTCTGGTGTACACAGAGGTGGATCGCGAAGTCGGTTTGAACGCCGGGTTGGGGTCCATGCGGTATTTCAGCAACGTTCGGGCGCCCCGAGCCTCGCGTGCCACAAACGTAAAAATAAACGCCGTTCTCGCCGCCCCGATCAGCTCCGCGCGCTCCTTCCTTTTCTTGGCGATTTTCTCGTACGCGTCGCGTTGCGCTCGCCCGGCGTCGGTGGCCCACACTAGCGACTTCTCCAGCTTTTCCAGCTCTATACGGTAAGCCGCGGCATCCGCAATCTTTCCATCTGGCCCTACCGGGAGGTGAGCCGCGCCTGTTCCCGCGGGAACCACCCGGGCAATTTTGGTCTCCGTGGTCTGACGCTCTCCGGCAGTTTTGTGGCTTTCGACTCGCTCGATGCGCTCGTACATATCCATCGCGGCATCATTCCTTTTCTGGTTCTCGATCACGCGGTCAAAAAGCGCATGATTCCATTGGTTGTCCCGGGGATTGGGTGCTGCCATCTCCTGCGGGCCTCTGTTGGCAGCAAATATGAACAGCGCGCCGGCAAGTATAAAAACCGCTGTATGCATGGCTGGATGGTTGTCTGAGTCGAGCATATAGGATTCCGTCTGCGATTCAATTGTTGCACGAGACTCGTTTTGGCGACGCGCCCTGAAAATCACAGGCAGCTGAGCGTAGGGGCTTCAGAGGAGTCTGGGCCCTGGGCTTGACAACTGTGTAAAAAGGCTGTCTGAAAAGGGTTAAAATCGAGATGTCTGGTTATAAAATCGCCAGACTTGCGTCTAATAAGTGTGCCTTGCAGGGAACGATTTCACCCCGATTCCCGTCTTACTGAGTAACCATTGGAGGATTTTCTGGGTGTAGCTCCTATCGACCGACTCACCGGCCTGCCCGCTGTGGCGGTTCCGGGAAGCAAGGCCAGGAAGCGCCGCGGCCGGATCGCCACCGCGGCGGTCACCGTCCTTGAGACCTTTCGGTTGGCGCTGGATGCCTTGCGCGCCCACAAGTTGCGCAGCTTCCTGACGCTTCTCGGCGTCATCCTGGCCGTCGCTACCTTGGTCGCGGTCATGAGCGTCGTCGCCGGCCTGAATTTTTACGTTGCCGATCGGGTTGCCAACCTCGGCGCCAATGTTTATCTGGTGGACCGCTTCGGAATCATCACGAGTCAGGATGCCTGGATTAAAGCGCAGAAGCGCCCGCTGGTCACACTGGAGGAATATCAACGCCTGCGCGAAAACATGAAGACCGCGGCCAATGTCGCTGCTACCGATGACCGCGTCATGGATGTGCGCTCCGGCAATATCCTGCTCGAGAGTACCGACCTAACCGGCGTAACACCCAACTACGCCGACATTCGCAACCTCAATCTTGCCGCCGGACGCTTCCTGACCGAAGGCGACGACTTACACCATGCGCCCGTATGTTTTATAGGCACCGACGTGGTAAAGAAATTTTTCCCCACCGTCGATCCTATCGGCAAGACCATCCGCGCCGGGACCAATACCTACGAAGTCGTCGGCGTGGCCACCGAAATCGGCAGCGCTTTTGGGCAGTCGCAGGACAATTACATCCTTATTCCGTTCTCCACCTATTACAAGGACTGGCACAAGCAGAATGACTGGCTCACCATCTTCGTGCAGGCCCAGAACGCCGAAATTATGAACGCTTCGCAGGATGAAGCGCGTATGTTGATGCGCGCCTGGCGCCATCTGCCCTTCGATGCCAAGGACAATTTCGCGGTCTTTGGCTCTGACTCCATCATGGCGCTGTGGAAGCAAATTACCGGCAACCTCTTCGCCGTGGTCGTTAGCCTGACCGCGGTATTCATGGTCGTGGGCGGAATCGTTATCATGAACATCATGCTGGCCAGTGTTACCGAACGTACCCGCGAGATTGGCTTACGCCGCTCCCTGGGAGCCAGAAAAAAGCACATTGTTTTGCAGTTCATGACCGAATCCGCCGTGCTCGCGGCTGTTGGGGGAATAATCGGCCTGACCCTGGCGTATGGCATCGTCGCCATCGTCCGCGCCGTAACCCCCATCCCGGTCAGAACTCCGCTCAGCGCGGTGATTATTTCTCTCACCATGTCCACCGCTGTCGGACTTTTTTTTGGAATCTATCCTGCCATGCGCGCTGCCAGGCTCGATCCCATCGAGGCATTGCGCGCCGACGGGTAAGGAATAACTATGGCTCAAGCTTACGGTGAGAATTTAAAGCAGGCCATGGATACTTTGCGTGCGCACAAGATGCGCAGCGCGCTCACGGTATTCGGGGTCGTGCTCGGCGTCAGCGTCATCATGCTGGTCTCCGCCCTGATCACCGGCTTCGACGAAACCATTCAGGAAAATATCAGGCAGTATGGCGCGGACACCGCCTTCGTCTCCCGCTGGGATCAGGGCCCGCACGGCGGTCCCAACAGCCGGCCGCTCGAAGAAAGACTTCGCAAGCCGCTCACGCTGGAAGATGCCCAAGCTCTGAAAGAAGGGTGTCCGGCGATAAAAAACGTCACCGTGTTTTTGACCTGGTGGGAACGCAACCATACCGTGCGCACCAAAGGAGGCGAAGTCACCGCCATCGATTTTCGCGGCGTGCAACCTAATTTTGGCCAGGTTTACGCCAATGCCGCGGTGCTCGCCGGAAGATTCATCGGTGAAGGCGACGATCTCCACAGCGAAAAAGTGGTCATGCTCGGAGAAAATGTTGCTCCCGTCTTATTCCCGGAAGGCTCTCCTGTCGGCAAGGACGTTTTGATCGACGGCTCGGATTTTCGGGTGATTGGCGTGGTCGAAAAGCCCAAAGGCGGTTTCGGAATGGGCGACGAGGACCGCCGCGTACTCATTCCTTACAACACTTTCCACAAAATTTATCCGGGTGCCTATGAGAATCAGATTCGCTTCCAGGCCTATCCCAACATGCTGGAACGATCTGTTGATCAGGCCACCGAGCTCCTGCGCCGCCGCCGCAACGTCGCTTACAACGCCAAAGACAGTTTCGTGATTCGCACCGCGCAGCAGGAAGTGGAGCAATTTCACAGCATCGTGGGCATGGTCGCCCTTGCTGCCGTCGTTCTAAGCTCCGTGGGATTGCTGATCGGCGGCGTCGGCGTCATGAATATCATGCTGGTCAGCGTAACCGAGCGCACCCGCGAAATTGGCATCCGCAAAGCCATTGGCGCCAAGAGCAAAGACATCACCTGGCAATTTTTGCTGGAAGCCATGACCCTCACCGGTGCTGGAGGCATCATTGCGCTGATTCTCGTGAATGGATTGGTGCTGCTGATTCGCTTGACGCTGGAGTGGCACGGCAGTGTCCCTGTATGGGCGGCGGCCGCCGGCCTGATCGTCAGCGTCAGTGTGGGACTTTTCTTTGGAGTCTGGCCAGCCATGAAGGCCGCCAAACTCGATCCCGTCGAAGCGCTTCGTTACGAGTAACGAATCTCGTCATCAGCCACATCAGATTTCGCTTATTCTTTCGCGTGCCGCTCCCTTCGGTGCCACGGTGTTCCGAACTTTTGAATATTCTGTCGAGCAGCGAAGTGTTCCTCAGAAGCTAGCGCAGCGCCAACGCTCCAGCCGTCTTGATTCCTGGCTTGGCCAACACGGACGATGACGTCGTGCTGCTCGGCCATACCACTTCCAGCGAAGTCTCATGCTTCCACAGCATCTTCGACTTCCGATGCACTTTCACTGCCATGGTGTTGGTGCTCTCCGCATGCAGCTCGGAATTATTCTCTTTGTGCAGGAACACCGTCTTGTCGCCGCGATACAACACTACTCGCAGCGCATGTTCGCCCGCGGTTATTGGGCAGTTGAAGCGCAGCGTGTCGCCCACATGCGCCGCTTGCAGGGGGGTCGTCAGCAGCAGTTCGTCCCCTGAATAAACTTCCAGAGTCTGATCCCCCACCCCGGACTGAATGTCGATCCGCAACGTGGTGTGCGCCACCGCCGCAGGCACGGGAGCTTTCACCAGCGTTGGAGTGGCCAGCATTCCCGGCGATACCAGCGGCAAACTGTTCTTGAGCGCGGAGGCTTTGTTCTCGGCATTCCGCGTGGGCTTCGGCGTCGCGACGGTATGGCGTTCGAATGCGTGCGCCGCCACCACCGGTTTCACGGCTTCCTCTTTCGGTTCCACAGTAGCGTTGTCAGCTTCGGTTGCATCGCCATCGACCGTCATCAAAGTCCGTTCCGGCTCAACCGTTCCGCTCACGTTAATTATCGAAGCGTTCGAAATAATCGGAGCCTGAGAAGCGGCCCGGGCCACTTCCGGCGATGGGGATGGCGACGAGTTGGCGCTCACCACCGGCGCCGCTGCCACCGGCTCCTGGTGCTCACGATTTCGCAACGCCCGTGCAATGGGCACCAGCGCGATCAGCGCCAGCGCCACTCCTCCGGCCGCGTACAGATCCCTTCGCTGCATCGGCCGGTTCCACCACATGGCCTTGGAGTTCCACATCGTTTTCAGCGCGCCCGGAGCCCGGCGCGACAATTCTTCCAATGTTCCGGCTAAGGATTTCAGCGTCGCTACCGCCCAGGCCTGCGAACGCTGCACCATCTGTCGCTTCGCCGAAACGCTCTCCGCAACCGCTGGAGCGTTCTCCTTCGCGTGCGCAAAGGGATACAGCGAAGCTCCCAGCGCTTCCGCGGTCGCATAACGATCTGCGGGATCTTTCGCCAGGCAACGCATGACAACACGATCGAACGCCGCCGGCAAATTGGGGTTATGGTGCGACGGCGGAGGTGGCGTAACCGCAACGATCTGCGCGCACACCGCGCTCACCGAGCTGCCATTAAACGGCCGCACCCCGGTGGTCATTTGATACAGAATGATGCCCAGCGAAAACAGGTCCGAGCGCGTGTCCTGCGTTTGCCCTTGGATCTGTTCCGGGGACAGATAAGCCGGAGTTCCCATCAGGTTTCCCGAAGCGGAAACCTGCGTCGCAAATCTCGCGATTCCAAAATCTCCTAGTTTTACTTGTCCTTCCTTGGTCACCAAAACATTGGCAGGCTTCAAGTCGCCATGAATTACTTTCGCCCGGTGCGCGCGAGAGAGCGCCGCGGCCAGATCAGTGGTCCACACGACCGCCTTCTCCAATGGAAGCGCCCCGGCGTCCAGAACCTTCTCCAGCGTCTTGCCCTCCACGTACTCCATCACGAAATACGGCACGCCATCGCTGTTCGTGCCCACATCGTAGAGGCCCACGATAAAGGGATGTGCTAGGCCGCCGATAATTTGCGCCTCGCGCAAAAATTGCTTCTGTACGTCGCTGGAGCCAAAACCGTGAAGAAAAGTTTTCAGCGCGACGGTGCGGCCAATCAGCGTGTCACGAGCTTTATCCACGCGGCTGGTGGCGCCGGTACCCAGTGTTTCTATCAATTCATAACGACTCTGCGGGGTTGTCATATGTTCTTTCGCCAGGCGAGCGAGCGTTCCACCTTTGCTATAGAGAGAGTTTCAGCTTCTGGATGGTTGTTGGAAATGACCCGATGGTCCCAGTAAGAGAAACTCTCGTACCCTGTCCCGGAGGACTAAGTGGAACACCTGAGATTGAATTTCAAAAAACGCTGATGTTTTATGCCGAACGAAGCAGTTTTGCGGCGCGCGATCCGAAGCTCATGGACTGCGCGTTCATGCTTTGCGGAACTACTTGCGGCGACGCCTTGCGCCGCGCGAAAGGATACAAATCGTTGGCCAGCACGTCTGCCGAGGATGGGCGTCCCGCCGGATCCTTGGACAGGCAGCGTGCCACGAGTTCGTCAAAGGCCGTTGGCAGCGATGAATTGCTTTGCGACGGCGGCAGCGGCACCGACGAAAGCACACGGTTGCACACGCCCTGAAGAGTGTCGGCGTCGAAAGGCCGCCTTCCCGTCACCAATTCATACAAGACCACACCGAGCGAAAAAATATCGGATCGCGCGTCCTGCGGCTTGCCCATGATCTGTTCCGGGCACCAGTACGCGGGCGTCCCCGAGAGCGAATTCCCCGCGGCTTCGCGCTTCGTCAGTCGGGCCATTCCGAAATCCATCAGTTTTACGCGATTGTCGTCGGTGATCAGAATATTCGCCGGTTTGATGTCACCGTGAATCACGCCTTTACGATGCGCGGCCGCCAGCGCGCTGGCTACCTCCGCGACCCACGCGCAAGCGCGCGGCATCGGTACGCTGCCTTTTTCCAGTATGCGATCGAGCGGTTGGCCGTTCAGAAACTCCATCACCAGGTAGGCTGTCGACGTGGCCTCCTCGATGCCCATATCGTGCAGCGTAATGATCGCAGGGTGCGAGAGTTGCCCCACCACGCGAGCTTCCTGCAAAAACCGCAGCCGCGCCTCGCCTTCCGCGAATTCCGGCGATAACAGCTTGATCGCTACCAGCCGGCCGATCATGGGATCGTGCGCCCGCGCCACCCGGCTGTTCGCGCCTTTACCGATAATTTCCAGAATTTCGTAGCGGCCCACTTGCAAGATAGTCTTCCTGTCCGCTGCACTCGCGGCATGCGGTTCCGCGTCCGGGAACTCCCGTGCGCTCCTGATGCACCATCCATTACACGTCAGGCGTTCGCAGGCTGTAAGGGTACGACCGTACTACGCCAACACACCTTTGGTTTAGGGCAAAACGCAGGGGTGAAACACTGGCAGTACGCTACCAGAAGTGTTAGTTGGATTTGGGCGCTGCCACGATGGCTACCGGCGATTTTGGGTTTTGCAGCGCTGCCAGCGCCGGCGCCGAAGTCAACCGCGCCGGAAAATCCCTTACAAACGCCTTCATTGCCGGATGCCAGAACCCATTAAAACCGAAGTTGTTCATCTCGCGCATGGCCTGTTCCACTGGCCATCTCTGAACGCTCATGCGGTATGTCGCAATAAAAACGCCGGTGCGGTCTTCCCCCAGCAGGCAATGCACGAATATTTTTTGCGGCTGCCCGTTAGGCAATGTGGTTGGCTGCCCCCCGTCCTGCGGTGTGCTGCTGCGCACCAGCGAAAGAAATTGCACGACTTCTTCATTCGTCGGTGCCGCGAATCCGGCGATGGGAATGTGCACGAAATGCATGCCCAGCCGCTCCGCTTCTTTCTTTTCCCAATCGGATTTTGACCGGTCTTCCGCTCGCAGGTCCACAATCGTGGTGATGCCCAGTTTCTTTAATTCCTCCAGCCCCTGCTCATTGGGTTGCGCGCCGCGATAAAGCCACTCGCTAATTTTTCCCGGATTCGGAACGCCTCGAATTTTTAATTTGTCGCCGTACGCCGAAGACATCACCGAGGGCGTCATCGGTTGCGCGTTATCCTGCGCGCGAAGAGGCGGCGCGCAAGAGAAAATCAATGCAGCGATCAGAAATAATCGAACCCGTTCCATATAAAAATTAGATGCCCCGCGCCCTTGGAAGGATGGAGTTGCCATAATCAATTGGGGCCGCATAATAATTTCCTTATATTTCTAAGTGTTTGAGCCCTTTGGCTATACCGTATACGTACCACTACTTATAGACAGTTTAATCACAGTCACCGTAACATTTTGCGATTTTTCCCTTTTCTCCTGTTATTTTTGCTTGACAGTTATTTCGCGCGGGCCGATACTGCGAATCCAGATTCGGGGGACGTGCTTTCCCCAAGCGAGCCAAGTCGAGGATTACCACGGCGCGTTTGGAGTAGGACGCAACCAAGCCGGGTTCAAAGCAAAAATACCGAGCGCGAAGTCTCAGCTTCCGCGCGCCATTTGGGGCGTGGTACGTGCAGGCTGGCGTAATTTTCCAGCCCGCGGGCAGAGCATTCGCGTTTCACACTACTTCTACCACGGCGTCCGGCCCTGCGGCGCAAACCGCAGGGGAGTAAAATTAAAGGTTCCTGCCAAGGGAGCCTCAAGGCGTGGAGGAATTGATGGCCACTGTAAAAAGTGCACTGAACGGCAAATCACTGGAAACCGGCGTGACGCCGGAGAAAAATCCCTCCGCAGGCGGCAAGGGTTTGTTCTTTCAGCGCTACTTTACCGATGGCAGAAAATCCCCCTTCGACCTGGTGGAATGGGAAAAGCGTACCGCCCTGATCGGCAACGAAAAAGGCGTTACCATTTTCCGCCAGGAAGGCGTGGAAGTTCCCAAGAGCTGGTCGCAGACCGCCACCAACATCGTCACCAGCAAATATTTTCACGGCAAGCCCGGTTCGCCCGAGCGTGAAGGTTCGGTCCGCCAGCTGATCGCCCGCGTTGTGAACACCATCGTCCGCTGGGGCCAGGAAGGCGGCTATTTCGCCGACGACGCTTCGCGCGACACGTTCCGTGACGAACTCACGCATCTTCTCGTCGAACAGAAAATGGCTTTCAACTCCCCGGTGTGGTTCAACGTGGGCGTGCAGGCTCACCCGCAATGCTCGGCATGCTTTATCAACTCCGTCAAAGACACCATGGAATCCATCATGGGCCTGACGCGCACGGAAGGCATGCTCTTCAAGTGGGGTTCCGGAACCGGCACGAATTTTTCCAGCTTGCGCGGCAGCAAGGAAACTCTTTCCGGTGGCGGCATCGCTTCCGGCCCGGTCAGCTTCATGAAAGGCTTCGACGCCTTCGCGGGTGTCATCAAGAGCGGCGGCAAAACCCGTCGGGCCGCCAAGATGGTCATCCTCAACATTGATCATCCGGATATCGTGGAATTCATCGAGTGCAAGCGTAAAGAAGAGCGCAAGGCGCACGTGCTCATCGAGCAGGGCTACGACTCCGCCATCGACGGCGACGCCTACAGTTCCATCTTTTTCCAGAATGCCAATCACTCCGTGCGTGTGACCGACGATTTCATGCGCGCCGCCGCGGAAGATAAAGACTGGTGGACCAAGAACGTGATCGACGGCCAGCCCGCCGACAAACTGCGTGCTCGCGATCTGCTCTTCAAAATTTCCGATTCCACCTGGCACTGCGGCGACCCCGGGATGCAATACGACACCACCGTCAATCGCTGGCACACTTCCAAAAATACCGCGCGCATCAACGCTTCGAATCCCTGCAGCGAATACATGTTCCTCGACGACACTGCCTGCAACCTGGCTTCGCTCAACCTGATGAAGTTCGTAAATTCCGGCGGCCAGTTTGACGTCACCGCCTTCAAGCAGGCCGTGGACGTTACCATCACCGCGCAGGAAATCCTGGTGGACAACGCCAGCTACCCGACGCCGCAGATCGCCGAAAACTCCCACAATTTCCGGCCGTTAGGTCTGGGTTACGCCAATCTTGGCGCGCTGCTTATGTCCATGGCGCTGCCTTACGACTCCGATGAAGGCCGCGACGTTGCCGGCGCCATCACCGCGCTCATGTGCGGCGAAGCTTACGCGCAATCCGCTCGTGTCGCCGAAAGTATGGGTCCATTCCCGGGTTATCCCGTGAATCGCGAACCCATGCTCGAGGTGATCCGTATGCATCGCGACGCGATGCGGGGCATCAAGCCCGACCACGTACAGACCGAACTATTCCTCGCTGCCCAAGAATCGTGGGACACCGCTCTCTCTCACGGCGAAAAATTCGGCTACAAAAACGCCCAGGTCACCGTGCTGGCTCCCACCGGCACCATCGGCTTCATGATGGATTGCGACACCACCGGCATCGAGCCGGATCTGGCGCTCGTGAAATATAAGAAACTCGTCGGCGGTGGGCTGATCAAAATTGTCAACAACACCGTGCCCGAAGCCTTGCTGCGCCTCGGTTATACCCCCGAGCAGATGAGCGAAATCGTTTCGCACATCGACCAGAACGGCAAGATCGAAGGCGCTCCTTACCTCAAGCCCGAGCATCTTCCGGTGTTCGATTGCTCGCTTGCTCCTGCGGGCGGCGGCCGCTCCATCGCCTGGACCGGTCACGTGCGCATGATGGCCGCCGCGCAACCCTTCCTCTCCGGCGCCATTTCGAAAACCATCAACATGCCCGAGGAGTCCACCATCGAAGATGTCATGGATGCCTACATCGAATCCTGGAAACTCGGCCTAAAGGCTGTAGCCATCTATCGCGACAACTCCAAGCGCTCCCAACCGCTCTCCGCTGCCGGCCAGAAGAAAGATGAAAAGAAATCCGAAGGCGGCCCGGGGGTAGAGGCGGTGGCCGCCATGCAGCAGGAACTATTTGGCCGCAATCAACGCGAAAAAATGCCCGCGGAGCGCGCTTCCGTCACTCATAAGTTCAGCATCGGCGGCCACGAAGGCTACATCACGGTAGGCATGTATGACGACGGGCGCCCCGGCGAGATTTTCATCAAGATGTCCAAGGAAGGCTCCACGCTTTCCGGAATCATGGACGGCCTCGCGCTCACCGTTTCCATCGGCTTGCAGTACGGTGTGCCCCTGAAAGTGTATGTCGACAAGCTGCTCAACACCCGCTTCGAACCCTCCGGCATCACTGCGAATCCCAAGATTCGTTTCGTCTCCAGCGTGCTCGACTACATCGCGCGCTGGCTGGGTGGCCGCTTCATCTCCGCGGACTATCTAAAGCTGAACGGCGCGGCCATGCCCGAAGCTGCTGCGGGCGCTGCTGCCGCTGCCACGCAAGCTCCCGTAGTCGCACAGGCCTTGGCGGCTTTGCCGGTTTCGATCGCGTCGTCAAAGCCCAGCAACGCTCACGAAGGCGCGCCCACCTGTTCCGAGTGCGGCATGCTCATGGTTCCGAACGGCGCGTGCTACAAGTGCGAGAACTGCGGCAGCACCAGTGGCTGCAGCTGATCTTAGTTCTTAAGAGGGGAGTTCCCGGCGAATGAGCGTAACCCCGTTGGGATGGGAACACGGCGGTCGATCCGCTCCGGCGCAACCGTCCCCCGTAAAACACTCTTCGTCAGACTCTCAATCCAGTTTCACGGCCGATGCCTCCTCGATGCACTCGGAGGCGCATTCATCCGCACCCATTTCTGTACAGGATCCCGCGCCGCCGCCGACCGCGCGCGGATTTCTAAATATCATCCGCCATGGCGCTGGCCCTTCCGCGCTCTATGTCGTCACGTATCGTCGGCTCGATCTTGTCGGTGTTATTCCCAAGCCCATCCTTGCGGAAGGCGCGCGCCTGCTCATCGAATTGCTTGAGCGCCTCGGCGTAAACCTCGATGTCCGCGAAGTGCGTGAGGCTCTCGAAGACATCCTGCGCCTCGGCTCCGCCAACATCCCCGGCCTCTGGCTCACCGACGAGCAAATGGCCGAACAAGGCCTGATCGAAGCCTGATTTTAGATTTCAAACCTAGCCGCGGCTTCGGTGATTTTCGTTCTGGGTGGCCGGCCATCTAGCCATGACCTGGGATGACTCTGAGTAAGTCTTGACGGTCGCGTTGCTTTCGGTTTAGCTGAGAACATGCGCGCTCGGCGTGTCCTGGGTATTATTCTGGTGCTGGCGGTGGCTTTGCTGGGCTGGTGGGTGTGGCGTGCCAAGCGGCTTGCCGCACCTCCTGCTTTTACCGGTGCGCCGCCGGTCGCCGTGATTTCCGGCGACACGCCCGACACCCGCGCTTCGGCTACCGCGCCAACGGCCATCTATGCGCACAATTTGATGCTGCGCAAAGGCTCAACCGGCTTCCGCGTCTACGTGCGGTGGCTGCGCGGGCAGATGGCGCGGACCTCGCGCAATGTGAATCCTTCTTTCGACGAGCCGGAATCCTTTTTTATCGATGTGAAAAACGGGGTAATCCACACCAACGTCGGCGACCTGGCGAACTTTCTCAACGAAGGCATCGCCGATTCGCCCTTGAAAAACATTAGACTTTCCGGCGACGGGGATCAGCTCAAGCTCAACGGTACCCTGCACAAAGTGATTCCCATGCCCATCGAGGTCATCGCGACACTGGGAGTCGCTCCCGACAATCGCATCCAGGTTCATGTCACGAAAATAAATGTACTGAAAATTCCCTTCAAAAAACTGCTGGGCGGATTCAATGTGACGGTTGCCAGCTTGTTCCGCGCCACCAATCTCTCCGGCGTGGAAGTCAAAGACAATGACATCTTCCTCGACTCCGGAAAGGCGGTTCCGCCCCCGCACATCCGCGGGCAACTGACCAGCGTGCGCATCATCAACCCGGACTTTCAGCAAATCTACGGGAATGCTCAGGAAGACGTGACGCGTGTGGAGCAATGGCGAAACTATCTGCAGCTCCGCGGTGGCACTATCGATTTTGGGAAGCTCACTATGCGCCAGGTCGATTTGATGATGGTCGACCTTTCCAACAACGCATGGTTTGATCTAGACCTCAGCAACTACCAGGATCAGCTGGTGAATGGTTACACCAGAATGACTCCCCAGGCCGGCCTGCAAATTTTCATGCCTAGCCTGGATCAGATTCCCGCGGACAAGAAAAACCACACCATCAGCATGGAGTGGCTCAAGCATCGCAATATGCCGCCTCCCGCCGATATCACCTCCCGCTGATATCTCGCGCGATCTGGCCCCACCGTCGGCGTATTTGCTGCCGCTGGAACCGCCTTGTTACACTGTGTTAGGGCCGCAATTTTCTAACCAACCGAAAGCTAGTTCTGAATACGGGAAGCAGAGCCGCGGCAAAAGCGGCGCGCGCGAGGAGAGCAGCATGGCTGGATTCAGCGGAGTGGACTACATCGATTTCGATTCGCAACTGAATGACGAAGAAAAGCTGGTGCGGCAGACGGCGCGGCAGTTCGTGGACCACGAAGTCATCCCCATTATTGAGAAATGCAGCCGCGAGGGCACGTTTCCCAAACACCTGGTGCCGCAACTGGGCGAGCTGGGATTTTTTGGCGCGAACCTGCATGGCTACGGCTGCGCGGGGATGTCTAACGTGGCGTATGGCCTGGTTACACAGGAACTCGAGCGCGGCGACTCGGGTTTGCGCAGCTTTATTTCCGTGCAAAGCGCGCTGGTGATGTATCCCATTTATACCTATGGGTCGGATGCGCAGAAGGATAAGTGGCTGCCGCTGCTGCAGCAGGGCAAAGCCCTCGGTTGTTTCGGCTTGACCGAGCCCCAATTCGGTTCGAATCCGGGAGGCATGCTGACGCGGGCGGTCAAAAAAGGCGGCAGCTACGTACTGAACGGCGAAAAAATGTGGATCACCAGCGGGTCCATCGCGGACGTGGCAGTAGTTTGGGCCAAGTGCGAAGACGAAAAAATTCGTGGATTCCTGGTGGAAAAAGAGCGCGCCGGTTTTAAATCCTACGACGTGCATGGCAAATGGTCGCTGCGCGCCTCGGTCACTTCGGGCCTGTCATTCACCGACTGCGAAATTCCCGAAGAAAACCTGTTGCCGCAAGTAACCGGATTAAAAGGGCCGCTGGGCTGCCTGAACCAGGCCCGCTACGGCATTGGCTGGGGCGCGCTGGGTGCGGCGATGGCCTGCTACGACACTGCGCTGCAATACGCGAAAACCCGCAAGCAATTTGCCAACAAGCCCATCGCTTCACATCAACTCGTGCAGGAAAAACTGGCCTGGATGATTACGGAAATTGTGAAGGGCCAACTCCTCGCGCTGCACGTCGGCCGTCTCAAAGACAATGGCAAGGTAGATCCCGCGCATATTTCCATGCTGAAAATGAATAACGTGGCTATCGCGCTGGAGACCGCGCGCAAAGCCCGCGACATCCTCGGCGCCAACGGTATCGTGGACGATTACCCCATCATGCGGCACATGAACAATCTCGAGAGTGTTTCCACCTACGAAGGCACCCATGACATCCATAAGTTGGTGATCGGCGAACGCATCACCGGCATCGCCGCCTTCATGTAAAAGATTCGGCGCCTGCATCGCGCGGTGTCTTGTGTTGCAACAGTTGTGATATAGCGACTCCCCGCTCCCGCTATTGTCGACTGTAGCGCCCGGTTGCCCTATCATTAGCGTCCGTCCACGTTCTCTCTGGACACACCGGAGACCCCCCTACATGGAAGCTCAGCTGAGTCTCGAATTTCTTCGCGTGGTGGAAACCGCCGCCATCGCCGCCGCACGCACCATGGGTTTTGGCGACGGCCACAAAGCCGATGAAATCACGGTGGAAGCCATGCGCAAAACCATGGACACCGTGCAGATGGATGGCACCATCGTCATCGGCGAAGGCGAACGCGACGAAGCGCCCATGCTGTACATCGGCGAGAAGGTCGGACTCGCCACGCACGCGCCGAAAGCGCTTTTCCCCCAAGTCGATATCGCCGTCGATCCCCTGGAAGGCACCAATCTGTGCGCCACCGGGGCGCCCAATGCCATCGTGGTGCTGGCCGCCAGCGAGCGCGGTGGCTTGCTCCACGCACCAGATCTGTACATGGAAAAAATTGTGGTGGGACCCTCGTGCAAAGGCGCGGTGGATCTGGACGCCCCCGTGGCCGTCAACTTGAAAGCCATCGCGCAACGCCTCGAGCGCGACGTCGAAGACCTGGTGGTCATCGTGCTCGACCGACCGCGTCACGAAAAGCTCATCTCCGATATTCGCGCCGCAGGCGCGCGCATTCGCCTGATTGGCGACGGCGACCTGTCGGCCGGCATCTCTGCAGCGGTCGTGGGAACCGGCGTCCACGCGGTGATGGGGACGGGCGGCGCGCCCGAAGGCGTGCTGACCGCGGCGGCGCTGCGCTGCCTGAATGGCGAAATTGTCGCCCGCCTGGTAGTCACCAAGCCCGAACACGAAGAACGCCTCGCCAAAATGGGCGTAAAAGATCCCAAACGCATTTACGGCACGGAAGACCTGGCTCCCGGCAAGAAAATGATTTTCGCGTGCACCGGCGTTACCGACGGCAACCTGCTGCGTGGCGTCCGCTTTTTCGGCGAAGGCGTCCGCACGCAATCCATGATTCTAACCCTCGACGATCGCCAGGTCCGCTTCGTGGATTCCGTGCACCTCGAAAAGCGCTCCGACATCAAAGTGCGATTCAACTAGGAACCAAATGTATCGCCTCGGTTTGATTCTCATCGGAGCAGCAGGCCAAGCCGAGCAGCGTGCAAGCTGCTGTGTTATGCTGGCCAATCGCTGGAAAGTCGATGAAAATCATCGCTGTTCTTTCTGCTCTTTTGTTGTGTGCATTTCCCATCGTGCCGAACCCGCAAAATACCAATAGTCGTTCACCGGCGGAGGCGCTGCGTAGTTTTACCAGCGAGGATGGTGTTTTTCGGTTCCAGTATTCGAACATGCTGATTCGATGTACCGGAGAGTTGCGTGAAGAAGGCCAAGCGAGATCGTGGTTCCCGGATGATTGTCAGGCCTACGTTCCTGCTTGTGGCGCCTCCTGGAGCCCGCTTGACAACACACTGGTGTGCTTCGCATATCCGAAAACCAGATTGAAAGATTCGCCCACTTTCGAAGCAGGAACATTCTCGGTGGCCGAAATCGCGCAAGCCGCCACAAAGGAGGCGTGCATAAGCTTGAGCAGCGACCTACGACATTTGGCTGTCGACCCGCGCGGCCGAATTGCAATGATCCACGGCTTAAGGTTCCAGGCCTTCGAACTTACCGGCGCCGCGGCGAGTCATAGTTCGAGCGCATACATATTCAGAAACTTTCATCGCGACAGGTGCTATGAACTCAGTGTCACGATCGTGACGATCAATCCCGGGGTTTTTGATCCCGGCACCATCAAGGAATTTACCACGCAAGACAGGAACCAGGTCTATGGGCATCTCAGGCAAGCGCTCGATTCATTCAGGTTCTTGAAGTGAAGACCATGGCGTTTCAAGGGCTGTTCCTCTCCTTCCTTTGTTGCCGCCGATTTTAACTCTTCTCAATTTTGATTCATCCACCAGGCTCAAATCACCTTTATCGAATGCCAGCCGTTTTCCCCTGCCCCAAATCTATCCTTTCGCTCAGTAGTTGTTCCTGTATCTAATCAGTAAAGTCCCACATGGCCGTGACGCAACTCTATTCGCACCAAAGCTTTTGAAGCCGGAAGCGTGGTATATCCGTTTCGCCTCCTCCCCTCCACCGCAGTCCCGCAATCGCCCCTGTCTTGACCCAGTCTCCTTTTTTTCATGCAGCTACGCACCCTTTCGTTCCTGCTCTCGCTCTTCCCCTTTGTTATCAACATCTTCCGAACTCCTGCGCTCTTGTGCAAAATACGCACCCTTTCATTTCAATACTTTACAGACTCTTGTGCGTTCTTTTGGCACGCTCTTCTCCTTTGCTTTCTGCACTTTACAAACTCTTGGGCATAAAGGGTGGGGGTTATCACGAGCTTCATACCAACGCTCTTGAGTTTTTGCACCAGTCGGTGCACGCCCCATCTCTTTTCGCCTCCGTCTTCAGCAGCGCATAGCGATCTGGCCGGTACGCGGAAAAAAGGGAATGGCGGAATCGGCGGCGGACGGCTCGTCTTCATCCAAATCACTTTTGTGGATGGCCTGGCGGCAGCTACCAGTAAGGGCACGATAAAAACTCCGGCAGGAAGCTTTCGCCTCGAAAAGCAGTACGCGCGTTTCAGACAGCGACATAGCCTTCCTCGCGGGACGCGGGCGGCAAGTGCGCATCGTGGCGTTATCCCTCGACGCCACCGGCACTTCGATATCGCTTTTGCGCTTTGACAAATCTCCCGGCCAGTAATTGCCGAGAGTTCACGTTTAAGAAGTTACAGTAAAACTCCCTCTCAACTTCATCACCGTGATCAGTCCCAATCGCCCGCTGGTCCATGCCCCTAATCGGTACCGCCGGACAGTAGCGGTTGCGTAAACGAAGCCTTACCTTGCGTAAACGCTGAGTTGCTCCGCGGCCAGACAGGTGATGCGGTCTTAGATGGCCTGAGATTTTCGCAACACCTGAGAGGCGCGCATGGCCCCAAGGAGAGCCAAACCGTGAAACGCACGTGGACTGGTCTCATCACATTAGTAGCGCTCTCCATCGCGGGCTGCGTCGGCGGCATCAGCAGCGGTTCGGGGACAAAGACGCCGCAGCCGCAGAACGGCCAGTTGGTGGTTTCTCCGGCGAGCGCGACGTTGCGCGGCAGTGACACGCAATCTTTCAGCGCCACCGAAGGGGGAGCAGCCACAACTCCAGCGGTAACCTGGTCGGTCAACGGTGTGGCGGGCGGTAACGCGAGTTTCGGAACCATCAGCCCGGCAGGCTTGTACACGGCGCCCGAATTTCCAGCGGCGGCCACGGACCTAACGATTACCGCGGTGGAGTCCGCGGACGCCACAAAAACCGCCTCGAGCGCGGTCACGCTGGATAACCCGATTCCCCAGGTAACGACCATCGCGCCCACTTCGATTCCTGTTGGCTCGTTTACTTTGACGGTGAACGGCGCGCATTTCGCTACCGGCGCCAAGGTGCAATTCGGAGCGGCGGTGCTGAATACCACCCGCGTTTCTTCCACAAAACTGACGGCCACCGGCACCGCGGCAAGCACTCAGGTGGGCAACGTGGCGGTGAGCGTAAAAAATCCCGACCCCGGCACCATATCTTCCGCGGCGGTAATGGCAAAAATCACCGGCAGCAGCCTCGCTATAGCGGTATCGATTTCGCCCGCCAACGCCACGACGGCCGTCAACAGCAATCTTTTTTTCGTAGCCACGGTGACAGGAACCTCGAACCAGACAGTGACGTGGACGCTGAATGGAAGCGGTTTTGGCAATCCGACGATTGGCTATACGAATACGACCGGCGCTTACGCACCACCGGGAATTGTTCCAAATCCCAACACCGTCACCATCACCGCGACCAGCGTAGCCGATCCGACCAAGATGGTTTCCGGCACCATCACACTGGTGAATCCCAAGCCGGTATTGACGGCCGTGAGCCCCACCAGCATTGGGGTGGGAGCCTTCATGCTGACGGTAACCGGCAGCGGATTCGTGAATGGCTCGAAAGTAAATTTTGGCGGACAGCCGCTGACCACGATGTTCGTGTCGCGCACGGAACTGACCGCCACCGGCACCGCGGCGGCGGCGCAAGCCGGAAACGTGGCCGTGACGGTTACGAATCCAAATCCCGGAACAAGCACGTCCGGGGCGCTGAATGCGCAGGTCGTGAACGGGGGCCAGGTACTTTCAGCTTCGGCGGCAGTACGTATCCTGGAGCAATCCACCTTCGGGCCGACTCCGCCGCTCGTGAATCAACTTCAGCAGACGGGCCTCGACACGTTCTTGCAAGGGCAGTTCAACGCTAGCTCTTCTACCTATCCAACCCCCAGTGCGATGGACTCGGGTCTGACCAAGGTGCAAATCGCGTTCTTCAAGAATGCGGTGTACAACAGCGACCAACTTCGCCAGCGCATGGCCTTCGCGCTGAACGAGCTTTGGGTGGTGGGCCAGAACAAGGTGAACGACCCCGTGGGCTACACCAATTACATAAGCGCTCTGACCCGCGATGGATTGGGAAATTACTACAACGTGATGACGGACGTGACCTTGACGCCCGCGATGGGCCACTGGCTGGACATGGTCAACAATGACAAGCCCGGGACGGGGCAGCATGCCAACGAAAATTACGCGCGCGAACTCATGCAATTGTTCACTCTGGGTTTGAGCCAACTGAATCCGGACGGCACAGCCGTGATGGATAGCACGGGAATGCCGGTGCCCACCTACACCCAGGATGACGTGATGGCGCTGGGGCGTTCGCTCACGGGCTGGACCTATCCGACCGAACCCGGGCAAACGCTGGCGAAACACAATCCGGAATATTACGGCGGAAACATGGTGCCGTTCGAATCGAATCACGATTCCGGCGCAAAAACTTTCCTGGGGCAATCCGTGGCCGGGGGCCAATCGGCGTCGCAGGAACTCGACAGCGTGCTGACGATTATTTTCAATCATCCGAATCTGCCGCCCTTTGTCGCCAGACGATTTATCGAGAAATTGGTGACCAGCAATCCGAGCCCGGCATACATACAGCGCGTGGCGCAGGCGTTCATCAGCGGAAAATTCAATACCTACGGATCGGGGCGGCGCGGCGACATGAAAGCCATGGCCGCGGCGATCCTGCTGGATCCCGAAGCGCGCCGTGGAGACGATTCCACGACGGCCGTGGCGACGGACGGCAAACTTCGCGAACCGGTAGTGATGGAGGTTGCGGTCGCGCGAGCCTTCGGCGCGGCTTCGGACGGTACCGGTTTCACGACCTGGGGGCAAAACATGGCGCAGGGCCTCTTCAACTCTCCCAGCGTTTTCAATTTCTTTCCGCCGGAAAGCCTCATTCCGCAAACCACTCTAAACGGGCCGGAATTTGCCATCTTTAATACCAACACCAGCCTGACGCGCGTGAACTTCATCAACTCTGCTGTCTATGGCCAGATAAGCAGCGCCACCAGTCTCGAATTCACGCCGGTGATGACCGCAGGCACGCCGGACCAGATGATGGCGTGGCTGGACACCCAGTTCCTGCACGGCACCATGTCAGATTCCATGAAGCAAAGCATTCTGACGGCAGTCAACGCCAACAGCGCCACGGATACAAATAATCAGGCGAGGACAGCCATCTACCTGGTGCTTTCTTCGTCGCAATACCAGGTTCAACGCTAGCGCGCACAAAGGGAGAGACACACATGACGCCGCACACACGAAGAGATTTCCTGAGGCTGGCATGTTGCTCCGCAGCGACGGCGTCGCTGGTCGGCGGGCTGAGTAAATTCGGGCTGGTGAGTGCCATGGCCCAGGGCTCAACGGACTACAAGGCGCTGGTGTGCATATTTTTCTTTGGCGGCAATGACTCCAACAACATGATTGTGCCCATCGATTCCGCGGGGTATTTGAATTACCAGACGGTGCGCGCGAACCTGGCACTGGGACAAGCTTCGCTGCTGCCGTTGCAAATTGGCGGGCAGGCGCCGTTTGGTTTTCATCCCAGACTGGCGGAATTGCAGGCGCTCTTCAACACCAACAAGTCGCTCGCCGTGCTGGCCAACGTGGGCACGCTGGTGCAGCCCACCACGCGCCAAAATTATCAGCAATATCAAAACCTGCCGCAGAATCTGTTTTCTCACGCCGACCAGCAGGAGCAATGGCAGTCCACGCAACTATCGGGCATGCCCAACGCCGGCTGGGCCGGAAAAGTAGCCGACAAGATTGGCCCGGCATTCAACAGCAGCGCGCAATTCCCGCCCATTCTCTCGGTGGCGGGCAACCCGATTTTCTGCACGGGCGACGTTACGCGGCCGTTCACCATGAACCCGGGCAGCACTCCGGGCGTGCAGGGCTTCAACACTTCCGCGGCGAGCCAGGCTCGGTTTCAAGCGATGCAGGAACTGCTGACATTTGATACCGGCGTCTCCATGGTGCAGGCGGCCAGCGCCGTTACCGGGCAATCCGTACGACAGGGCGCATTGCTTTCGGAAGCGCTGCAAAATATTCCAGCAATTCAAACGGTATTTCCGACTGGCAACAGCCTGGCTTCGCAGTTGAAGCAAGTGGCGCAAGTGATCGCGGCGCGCAGCGCGTTGAGCGTCAATCGCCAGATTTTCTTTTGTTCGCAGGGGGGCTTCGACACTCACAGCGATCAACTTGTTACGCAGCAAGGCCTGTACGGACAGTTGAGCCCGGCGATGGCGGCCTTTTACCAAGCCACTCAGGAATTGGGCGTGGCGAACAACGTCACCACATTTACGTTGTCGGAATTCAGCCGCACCTTTCAGCCTGGATCAAACGCCGGCACCGATCACGCTTGGGGCGGCCATCAACTGATGATGGGCGGCGCAGTCAGAGGAAACGCGCTGTATGGACAATTTCCGACGCTTACGCCGGGAGGGCCGGACGATACCGGGAGTAACGGGCGCTGGATTCCATCTACATCGGTAGATCAGTATGCCGCGACGCTGGCTTCGTGGTTTGGCGTGGCCAACACCGATCTGCCAAGTATTTTCCCGAACCTGGTAAATTTTCAAACCTCGAACCTGGGATTTTTGGGCTAATCGAAGCACTGGCGATTTCTGCGAAGCACGCTGGACAGGCTTACTGAATAATCTTTCAGGGACCCTGTCTTTTTTATAGCAGGCGCTTTTGCGGAAGCAAAAGCAATGAGGGTTTACGAAATTGTTCCGCGGCACTGCTCGAGTTGAAGCTGGCCGACAGAAATTACTTATCGGATTTGGTGATGGCGAGAAAGACGCGATCGTCGATGGCCACCGAGCGGGTGAAGAGCGTCGCGGCCTGGCCCGCCAATGCAACGTGTTTGCCGCCCGCGTCCATTGCCGGGCCCGCGCGCTTCGCGCTGGTGGTGCCGCCGTCGCCGGGCTGCAGCGAGATGCGCGTCGTCTTCGGCGTGCAACCTGAGGCTCCCAGGCACGTGTCACGCACAAATACCTGCCGGTAGCCGCTGTTCTTGGCGCCCGCAGTGGGCGCCGCGTGCGCAGCATGGCTCTGCAACACCGCAATGAATGCCACAAATCTACCGGTAGCGCTCATGGATGGAAGCAGGTTATCCGCGCCGTTCAACGCGCCACTCGAATCCGTGGAAACAATCTGCGTGGACGGCGAACACGCGCGTTCCGCTCCCGCGCAAGTATCGCGGAAATAAATTTGCCGCCCGGCCGGAGCATTGTCGGTCAGATTGGATGCAGCGGAGCTGAACGCCACGTAACGCCCGTTGGCGCTGATAGAAGGAGAACTGCTGTCGTTGTCGCCAGCATTTCCGTCCGCAGCCGCCGAAAGCAGCGTGGTCTGCGCTTTGCATCCGCCTGCAGCGCCTTCACACGTGTCGTGCAGGAAAATCTGGCTGTGCTCGTTCTGCGACGCGCTGTACGCGACATAGCGTCCGTCCGCGCTCACCGACGGAGTTTCCTCCACCACGGATTCCGTCGTTGCATGCGCCGAGGCCGGTGTCGCAGCAGTAATCGTAAATGTTTGTGCCACGCTCGAGCCGCCGCCCCCAGCTGATGGATTTGGTGTTCCGCCCGCTGGCGTAGTTTGCGGCGCGGGCGGATTGAATACCGTCACCATGGCCGTCCCCGCTGTGGAGTAAAGCGCGCCGGGCACAGTGGCCTTGATGTCCGTGGCGGTTACGCTGGTGGTGGCCAGCGTGGTTTGCGTTGCTCCCGCGGTCCAGTGCACCTGCGAAACCTGGGTGGGGTCGGAAGAAGCCAGAAAATTGCTGCCTTGCAGATCCAGGGTGAAGTCCGGGCAGGTAGTTCCGCACGCCGCGATAGACGCAGGCGCGATGGAGGTGAGCGTGGGCACGGGATTCGGTGGAGGGTTGATAATGAACGTTACCGGGTTGGAGAGCCCGTTGGTGCCCGCTCCGGAAAAGGGATTTTGCGTGATCACCGTTGCGGTGCCCGCCTTGGCTACCAGTGCGGCGGGGACGGTGGCGCTGACGGAAACTATAGTGGTGCCGGTGGAGTCGTAGTTGATCGTAGTGGCGAGTTTTTTGCCATTCCATTCGACGAAAGTTTTTGCCACGAAGCCCCTGCCATTGATTGTGAGCGTGAAATCCGGGCTGCCGGCGCTCACGTTCGAGGGGGACAAAGAGGATACCGACGCTCCCGTATTGTTTTGAAAAGTATTCCCGTAATCGTTGCAGCCGGCGGCTGCCAAAATCGAAACCAGTGCGACAGCCAGGGCTGTCCAGGACCGCTTCATGAGACTCCTTCATCGCTTCGACTGAAACCAGGCGTGCCGGAATCGAGTTCGAGGATAGCGTAGCGCGCGGCACGGCACGGCGCAGGACCACAGCACGTGCAGCCAGTTTGCTTTTGAGATGTGATGCCGATTCCCCGCTACGCGTTGACTGTCAGGTTGCCGCACTCCGTGGTGAACGCAGTGCGAACCCGCCCCTGCCTCAACCGCCTCGCACAGGAGGCTCCACGAGACCATTTATGATTATCACTCTCGGCGGACAAGGTCAATGCGCCGCGGCGATAATCCTTGGCAGGCGGAGTTCCCGCGTCCCTGGGTAGTGAAGTTCCCCAGGACCAAAAGCGGCACCTTCCAAATTCTACTGCTTTACATATTATGCGTGACATTATATGCTATGGTTGTGATTAAGTCGTTTAAGGACGAAGATACCGAGCGTTTGTTCCAAAACGAGAAGGTTAAACGATGGCGGTCGATAGAAACGGTGGCTCGGCGCAAGCTGTTGATGATTGACGCAGCGGAACAACTAAACGATTTGAAGGCGCCGCCCAGGAATCGACTCCACAGTTTGAAACAAGATCGAGAAGGTCAGCACGCCATCCGCATCAATGATCAATATCGGGTTTGTTTTGCGTGGCGAGAAGGCAATGCATACGAGGTCGAAATTACGGATTATCACTAGAGGACCCATGACAAAACTAAAACCGATCCACCCGGGAGAGATTCTTCGCGAGGAGTTCATGATCCCGTTCGGGTTGAACCCGAACAAGCTGGCTCTTGCTCTGCGGGTCGCCGCTCCTAACGTTTACGAGATTGTCCGCGAGGCCCGGAGTGTTTCACCGGAAATGGCGCTCCGGCTGGCGCGATATTTTGGCACCACGCCTGAATTCTGGATGAATCTGCAGACACACTATGACCTCTCGGTCTCAAGGCAAAAAACTGAGAAGAAGATCAATCAAGACGTTGCACCGATGGAAGTGATCGCCTGACATTGCTCCTCCCGCCGGCCTGTTCTCAAAATATCGGGTGATTTTTGCTACCGCGGAATGGCCGTAGGAGGCGCGCCGGGCATTTGCTATTCTCGGCGCACCGATGAAGCCTCGCGAGAATTCTCCACCGGTTGCTGCAACTGAAAGTGATCGCGCTGGGGCAGTTGTTTCGCAACAGCAAGATCCCGGACTTGAGCGCGCCCTCGGCCTTAAAGAGGCTGTCGCGCTGAACATGATTGACATGATCGGCATCGGGCCGTTCGTGGTGAGCCCGCTGGTGATTCGCGCGATGGGCGGGCCGCAGGCGTTGCTGGCGTGGACCGCGGGAGCGGTGTTGGCGCTGCTGGACGGCTTCATCTGGTCGGAGCTGGGAGCGGCGCTGCCACGGGCGGGCGGCAGTTATGTTTTCTTGCGCGAAGCGTACGGCCCCGGAAAATGGGGACGCCTGATGTCGTTCCTCTTCGTGTGGCAAACCTTGATTCAAGCCCCATTGGTGATTGCTTCTGGGGCCATCGGATTTTCTCAATACGCCAGTTACCTGCATCCCTTCACGCCTTACCAGCAGAAAGCCATCTCCGGCGCGGTCGTTTTGCTGCTGATCGCGCTGTTGTACCGGCGCATTTCCACCATCGGGAAAATATCGCTGCTGCTATGGATCGGCGTGATTGGCACGATGATCTGGCTTATCGCCGGAGGCATTACGCACTTCAACGCCAAGATGGCGTTTACCTTTCCGCCCGGAGCCTTCCACCTTTCGCATTTATTTTTTGCGGGGCTAGGCGCCGCGATGGTCAGCACCACGTACACCTATTGGGGTTACTACAACATCTGCAACCTGGGTGGGGAGCTGCGCGAGCCTCAAAAAAACATTCCGCGGGGAATTTTTATTTCCATAGCAGGGATTGCGGTTCTGTATCTGGCGATGCAGACCAGCATTCTTGGTGTGGTGCCCTGGCAGAAGGCGCAGAATTCACAATTCCTGGTGAGCACCTTTGTGGAAACCATCTCCGGACCTTTCGCAGCGCGCGTAGCCACGCTGCTGGTGCTGTGGATCGCCTTCGCGTCTATTTTTGCCGCGCTGCTCGGATATTCACGCGTGCCGTACGCGGCGGCGCTGGACGGAAGTTTTTTTTCGATTTTTGCGCGCGTGCATCCGGAAAAGAAATTTCCGCATGTGTCGCTGCTTTTTCTGGGCGGTGTAGCCTTCATCTCCAGCTTGCTTTTCAAACTGTCGACGGTTATTGCGGCCATTCTGGCGACACGGCTGCTCGTGCAATTCATCGGACAGGCCATCGGCATCATGCTTTTGCATAAGCGCTGGCCGGCCGAGCGTTTCCCTTTCAAAATGTGGCTGTATCCGCTGCCGGCGATCCTGACCATGTGCGGATGGGCGGCGCTTTTTTGGGCCACCGGCGCGGCGCGAAAATGGGGCCTGCTGGTTATCGGCCTGGGCGTGGTGGCATTTCTGCTCCGCTCGAGGGAAATGCGACAATGGCCGTTCACCGCGAAATCGCAGCCGGAGCCGGAGGGTGCTTGAAATTTTGGGGATATAAAAGTTTCGCAATTTTTGCATTGATGTTTGGCGGCGCCGGCGCGGCGCTCGCTCAATTTGCGCCGCCGCCCGGTACCGGCCCGGGACTGAATGAGACGGTAGAAGCCATCGAAAGCGCCGGCATCAGCACGCGCATCCTGTACCTCACCGCGCATCCCGACGACGAATCCGCCGCCGTCTTGACGTATCTCGCGCGCGGGCTGCACGCGGACGTGGCGTTGTTATCGCTCACGCGCGGCGAAGGCGGGCAAAACGCACTCGGCCCGGAACAGGCTCCGCAACTTGGGCTGATTCGCACGCAGGAATTGTTGGCGGCTACGCGCGGCTACGGCGTGAAATTATTTTTTACCAGCGCCAGGGATTTTGGTTTCTCAAAAACTTCCGAAGAAGCCGAAAAAATGTGGGGCGATCAGGTGCTCGCCGATATAGTTCGGGTGATTCGCACATTTCGACCCAACGTAGTCATTAATAACTTTGGCGGCGTGCATTCCGGGCACGGTCATCACCAGGCCGCAGGAGTGTGGACGCCGAAGGCCGTGCAACTTGCTGCGGATCCCTCGTACCGGCTGTCTTCCGATGCGGCGCGACTCAAGGAGTTGTCCAGCGGGGTGATCACCGAGGATTTTGAGAAACCGTGGGGCGGCAAGGATCATCCCGTGCAGGTACTGGACGTCGACCGCAACGGCGGGGCGGCCGCAAATCCGGCGCGCTTGGAGGTCCCGGTCGATGAAGTTTCTCCCCTGTGGGGAAAAACCTGGCGCGAGATCGGCATAGATGCGTTTGCGAATCACCGCACCCAGGGCATTTCGGCGTTTCTGGGCGGCTCGTTCTTTCACCGACCCATCGGTTTGGTGTCCGAGAATGGAGAAAAACTTGATGCCGCATTGCTTGCGCAGCCGTTGCATATGTTGGGCGGCGATGCTGGAAGTGATCCGGGGGCGCCGTGCCCGCAAACGGCATTTTTCTGTCCGGTTCTGAAGCAGGCTGAATCCAATCTCGCGAAAGCCCGTCAAGACGCGCTTTCGCTGAACTGGCAGCAGGCTGCGTCGGAAATCGCTAGTGCCGCGAAAGAAATTATTTCGCTATATCCAGGAGGCGGCCACGCTGCGCATTGGGTGGCGGGCGATCCGTTCTTAGCGGATTTGCATCGGGAGCAGCGCCGGTTGGACCGCGCGCTGGCTCTCGCGGCCGGTCTCGAGACCGTCGCGGAAGCGGACCGCAGCGAGGTGGTGATCGGCGAACCATTTTCCGTGACCACCGAATCGAGATGCAGGAAAGAAGCGGGCTGCGAACTGGGAAAGTTAGACTTGACGCTGCGCGGCGAAGCGAATGTGGTGGCGGACAAGGCGGATGAGTCCAAAGGCAAAAAGTTCAAGGTGATAGTGAATCAACGCGCACCGGAATCGGGTGGCTGGGAACGCCAGCAGCCGGAGCCTGCCGCGCTCGCCACCGCAAGACAGGAAGTAACCGTCGGTGGCTACCCATTCATCGTGGACCAGCCGGTGACGCACATCGCGGCGACTTCCACGCGCACCGATCGGGTGGCCGTGCGCGTGGTGCCGCCGTACACGCTGGCGCTGGAGCCAGATCAAAATGTACAGCTGCTGGCCAGGCCGAAACAATCTTTTGATGTTTTGCTGCGTGTGCATTCGTACGCCACCAAGGATGGGAAAATCGATGCAGGGGTGACGGTACCGGCCGGTTGGACGGCGGGCTCGCCGGTGGCGCTGCAATTTTCCGGCGCCGGCTATCAATACGCCAAGGTCAAAGTTACGCCGCCTGAAAATTTGGGGCGCGGAACGTTCCTGGTCAAGGCTTTCGCGCAACGTGAGAAAGAGACATTCGCTACTGCGTTGACACCGTTGCCTTCGATGCCGACGTTGCTGTGGAGCGAGCCGGCACAATGCCGCGTGTTCGCATTCGACGCGGTTGTTCCGCGCGGCCTGCACATCGGATATATTTCCGCGGAAAGCGAGCCCATCCCGCAGGCCCTCGAAAGGCTGGGGATCCGCGTAGAGATGCTCGACGCCGCGGCGCTGGCATTCGGCGACCTTACTAGGTTTGACGCCGTAGTCGTGGGCGTGCGTGCTTACGAACTACGCTCTGAACTGGCGGGAGCAAATCAACGGCTGCTCGACTACGTGTCCAATGGCGGGACGCTAGTGGTGCAATACCAGCGCGATTTCGCGTGGGACAAATTTCGGTACGCGCCTTATCCCGCAAAAATTTCTTCGGATAAGCCGAATAGCCCTTTGCCGCGCATCACGGATGAACAGTCGCCGGTCAAATTCTTGAACCCGGACGATGCACTGCTGAACGCGCCGAACAAGATTACGGCGGAAGATTTCAACGGGTGGATTCAGGAGCGCGGCCTCTATTTCTGGAGTCAATTCGACACGAAATATACGCCTTTACTCGCGATGAGTGATCCTGGCGAGCCGGAGCTGAATGGCGGGCTGGTGTATGCGCGTTTAGGAAAAGGTACGTACATTTACACCGGGCTCGCGTTTTTCCGGCAAATTCCGGAGGGCGTGCCGGGGGCTTACCGCTTGTTCGTGAATCTGCTGAGCGCGTCCCGCGAAGCCGGTACAAATCCCGCGCAGGCTCCCGCGTCGCCTGCCAAGACCGAAAATCGCTAGTAAACCAACTGGACACGGAGCCGTCCGCGGAAATTTGGCGTGCTATCCTCTAGCAGTTCTCTCTCAGAAATGCGTTTGTTCAAAAGGAGTTTTGCCGGGAATGAAAATGCCGCTCGCAACTTCGCGCACAAAGAAACTCACAACAAATGGTGAAGTCCGCCGCGCCATGCTCCTCCTGCTCACATTTGTGGTCATCGCGGTGTTGGCATTAGCCTGCGCTTCTCCCGCGGCGGCGCAGAAAGACAAGAAAAAGAAGCAGCCGGCGATCACCCCCGCCGATAGCACCAATCCACTCGTGCCCATGTCGGATGAAAATCAGATTGATTACATGGTGTCAGAGATGCTGGGCGCATGGCAGCTTGGCGACATCGAAAAAATGCACAAGGATTATGCGGAAGACGTGGTCGTAGTGAATGGCGCCTACGCGCCGCCCATCGTGGGTTGGACAAATTACCTGGCGGTTTACCAGCAGCAGCGTGCGCGCATGCAACAGGTGCGCATGGATCGTTCGAACAGTGTGATCAGGGTGGCTGGCAACGTGGGCTGGATTTGCTACCAGTGGGATTTCGCGGCCACGGCGGACGGGCAACCGACCGCGGCACAGGGGCAAACAACGCTAGTGATGGAGAAGCGAAACAATCACTGGATTATCGTGCACAACCACACTTCGATGGTACGCCAACTGACTCCGGGTACGAATGGCTCAGGCGCTACGAGCACACCGCCAACAGGCCAACCGGATGTCAGCAAACCGCGCGGCCAGTAGATCGAACGGGCGGAGTGATAAAAGCTCCGCTGAGAACCGAACTATAGCGACCGCGTAGCCGGCTGATACGGCCAGCCGGAATTTCACGCCGTCAGAAATTCTTCAGTCCCTGATAAATCCACAGCCCGGCAATGACCAACAGCAGAGTGCCGGCGGTGATGCCAGTGGTAGTAATGGGCTTGGAAAGCCGCATTATTTTCGCCACCAACTCGCGCTGCTCCCTGGCCATGTGCTCCTGAGCGGAATCGAGGAAGATCTGATCGTCCTCGTGACTGGCCAACAAGGTGCGCCAGACCAGGAGCAGGAAAAAGATCCCTGTCACGACAGCCCAGGCGATTAACAAATAGTAGAGTGGACCCGAAAGCGTAGATTCCATGGAAACCTCCCTGCGGAAACGCCTTACGGTGCCTGTCCCGAACGGACAGACAAGGTATACGGCGGAGTATACCCCTCATAAATTCGAATTTCTATTGCTTAGTATCTAAAGCTTGCATGCCAGCGGCAGCAGCAGTCCTGGGCTTAAAAACCCCCTAAACACGAGGACCAGGGTATTTCCGACCGCGAGAAAGAAACGCCGGTTTGAAACAAAAGAAGTGCGGCGCTTTTAAACACCTTGGGCCAGGAGGATGGAATTGTAGATAGAGTCGCGGCTCGAAAGGCTGCAGAACTGCTGCGGTCAGCGGGTTATTTTCTTGCTGTGGTTCTTACGTTGTTTTTCGTCGTGCAGCGCTATGCGGGCCTTGACCATTTTTTTTACCAGCGCGGCGGGCATGGGCTTGTCTGTGGGGAACTGCACGGTTCCTTTAGATATGGAGAATCCCTGAAGCTCATCTTTAAATTCTTCCATGACCGCGGCGGTGGGGAAAAAACTGCAATGGTTGGTGAAGGCGGCGAAATAAACCAGCGTTTTTTTTAGTTTGAACGCCGGGATTCCGTAGCTGATTGTTTCGGCGGCCTCCGGCGGCAGGGCAGACTGGATGGTTGCGCGCATCTTTCCTAATGTAGAGCGTGCCGGTTCGGGGACGCCGGCAAGATATTCGTCGATATTCTTGGGGGCGCGGCTGCCTTTGCCGGCGTATCCACGGGTCATGGATTTCTTTTTCACGGAGGCATGCTACAAAAAGTTTGCTACCAAGTCCATTCGAGAACCGAGGGCGCGCCCATCCCGCACCGACGGAATTTACCAAATCCAGCGTGGCTGCCTTCGTTGACAAAGATGTAGGCGGCGGGCAGAATGAAAAAGCCTCGTTTACGCGCGCGATTGCGAAGTGTTATGACATCGTAGTCCGCGCGCCGCGCTTGTGCCCGAATGGCGGAATTGGCAGACGCGCCAGGTTCAGGACCTGGTTCCCTTAACGGGAGTGGAGGTTCAAGTCCTCTCTTCGGCACTCAATTCAGGTGGTCAGGCTATTTCTTTACGCCGAAGGCGTTGCATATCAAAGCCCAGGGTCGCGAGGCTTTGCGAGCGCACCCTGGGAAACC
>JALYLI010000139.1 GCA_030774335.1 Acidobacteriota bacterium
CGCCCAGCGCCATGGACTTCAGTGCCTGGTTCGAAGTCTATCTCGGTAACCGCTGGTGGACCCTCGACGCCCGCCACAACATCCCGCGTATCGGCCGCGTGCTCATGGCCGTGGGCCGCGACGCCACGGACTGCGCCATCACCACCTCCTTCGGCCGCGCCAAACTCCTCAGCTTCAAGGTAGTCAGCGACGAAGTCCCTCAATAACAACGATTCCGCAGGCGTCCCAGGTGCGCATTTTGGGTTCATGACCCTGGGATTTCATCTCTTCTTTGGCGATTCTAGCGGACGAAAACAACCGGCCGAGCACTTCCTCGGCCGCTCCCAAGAAACTGCGTCCACCCGCCTCTGACGGCCTCAGGCCCGGTTAAATCAAGCACTCGCCACGGTTCCGTGGCCGTCTTCTCAGGTTATAATCGCGCCAACCATGCCTCTGGCTCCCGGCACGCTACTGGGCCCTTACGAAATTTCCACTCCGCTCGGCGCCGGCGGAATGGGCGAAGTCTATCGCGCGCGCGACACCCGCTTGGAACGCATCGTCGCCATTAAAGTTTTGCCCTCAGAGCTTTCTGCCGACCCCGTACGCAAGCAGCGCTTTGATCGCGAAGCCAAGGCCATCTCCATCCTCAACCACCCAAACATCTGCACCCTGCACGACGTCGGGCATCACGACGGCATTGACTATCTCGTTATGGAATGCGTCGAAGGTGAAACGCTCGCAACTCGTTTAGAAAAATCTGCGCTTCCCCTTGACCAGGTCTTCAAGTATGGAGCGCAGATCGCCGACGCCCTCGACAAAGCCCATCGCCACGGCATCCTCCATCGCGATTTGAAGCCCGGCAACATCATGCTGACGCCCACCGGGGCCAAGCTTCTCGATTTTGGCTTAGCCAAGCCTGTGGCCTCGCTCGGAAATCTCGCTACTATTTCGCGCGCCAACACCCAGGATTCGCCGGTCACTCAACACGGCGCCATCATCGGCACGTTTCAGTACATGTCGCCCGAACAAATCGAAGGCAAAGAGCTCGATGCCCGCAGCGACATTTTTTCGCTGGGAGTAGTGCTCTACGAGATGGTCACCGGCCAGCGGGCCTTCGACGGTAAAAGCCAGCTCAGCGTGGCCTCCGCGATACTCGAAAAAGAACCGCCCGCTATCACCACCATTAAGCCGCTAACCCCCCTGTCGCTGGACCACTCTATTCGCCGCTGCCTCGCCAAAGACCCCGACTATCGTTGGCAAACCGCACGCGACGTGGCGCTCGAATTAAAATGGAACGCCGAAAAGAATTCGCAGGATGTTCCTGCTGCTCTACTGTCGACTCCCACGAGAAACCTCGAACGCATCCTCTGGGTCGCCGCTCTCGCCGCATCCATCATCGCCGCAGTGTGGGCCACCGTCCACATGACGCCGGCTTCTCCCCATTTGGCGGTCACACGCTCCTTTATAAAACCCGCCGCCGGTTCCAGTTTCACCTTTACCGGCACCGCCGCGGGCTTCGCGCTCTCCCCGGATGGCAAAATTCTCGCCTACGTAGCCGCCAACGCCGAAGGTACATCCGTATTGTGGATACGTCCCCTCGACTCTCTGCATGCGCAACCTTTGGCCGACACCGACAATGCCGCCTATCCCTTCTGGTCCGCCGACGGCCGCTTCATCGCCTTCTTCGCTTCCGGCAAACTCAAAAAAGTCGAAGCTGTCGGCGGACCCCCGGTGATCCTTTGCGATGCTTCAGACGGCCGCGGCGGTTCCTGGAACTCCGCTGGCGACATCCTGTTCACTCCCACCGTGAACGCGAGCTTATACCGCATCTCGTCGTCGGGCGGTTCGCCTTCGCTGGTGACTACTCTCGATCCCACCAAAGGCGAATCCACTCACCGCTGGCCCTATTTTTTGCCCGACGGCCGCCACTTCTTGTTTCTCGCGGGCACGGTCTTTTCTCCCACCAACGATCCCACCAATTCGATCCTGGTCGGTTCGCTCGATTCCAAAGAAACCAAATCCATTGTCCACACGCACGCCAACGCCATCTATTCCGCTGGACACCTTTTATTTCTTCGCCAGTACACCTTGATGGCCCAGCCCTTCGATCTGAAGCGCCTGGAATTAACGGGCGATCCCGTGCCCGTCGCTAATCCTGTTCAGGAAGGTAGAAGCGTCGCCAAGGCTGTTTTTTCCAGCGCGGACAACGGCACTCTCGTTTACGTGGAAGGCAACGGCGCGAACGACCGACGGCTTACCTGGTTTGACCGTGCCGGCAAGGAGCTCGAAGTTCTGCCCGACATGGGCTCATACTCCGGCGCGCGTCTTTCTCTTGACGGTAAGCAACTCGCTTACTATCTGGATTCTTCCGGTTACGATATCTGGACATACGATTTTACCCGTCGCTTAAAAACCGCTCAAACCTTCGGCACTGCAGCGGATCAGGGGAATTTGTATCCCGTGTGGTCTATCGATGGACGCCGCTTGATTTTTGCTTCCTATCGCGATCGCAAGTACAGCCTCTATCAAAAAGCCTCCGACGGTTCCGGAACGGAAGAGTTGCTCTTGGCGGGCGCCAATATGATCCGCTTCCCTTCCGATGTCTCGCCCGACGGAAAATTGCTCGCCTACCAGGAAGCTTCCGCCAGCGGTTGGGCCATCTGGATGCTTCCTCTGGAAGGCGATCGCAAGCCTTATCTTTTTCATTCTTCCCAGTTCGCGGAACGCGAGCCGGCCTTCTCTCCTAACGGTAAGTGGCTGGCCTACTGCTCCAATGAATCGGGCGATTACAAAGTTTACGTCGTTCCCTATCCCGGACCCGGCGGACGTTGGCAGGTCTCGCCGGGAGGCGGCTGTGCTCCCCGGTGGCGCCGCGATGGCAAAGAGCTTTTCTACTATTCCACCGACAACAAAATCATGTCCGTCGAGGTCTCTGCCACGGCATCAAGTTTCGAATTCACTACCGCTCGCCCGCTCTTCGTCACTCGCTCTTATGGAGTCTTTTCCCGTTACGACGTCAGCGCCGACGGCTTGAGATTCATGATCCCTTACGAAGTCGGCGAACCCAATGCTTCCATCACCTTGGTCGTCAACTGGAACGCCCCGCTGCAGAACTAATCACTCCGTCGCGTTCGCATCCATCGCTCAAGCCGCCACGCACTCCTTCGCAATCCTCAGCATCGCCGCCAGACTCACCTCCACATCCGCCTCCCTCGTCGCCCACGAAGAAACACTGATGCGCATCGCCGTCTTCCCATGCCACACCGTTCCGCTGCACCAGCACGTGCCATCTTCCTGAACCTTGCGAATAATCTCCAGCGTTTGACTCTCGCTCCCAAACGAAACCAGCACCTGATTGATCACCACCTCATTCAAAATCTCGTAGCCCGCCGAACGCAATCCTTCGGCAAACCTCTTCGCGTGCCCGCACGTCCTCTCGATTAAGTCCGCCAGCCCCGAGCGCCCCAGCGATTTCAACGCTGCCCACAGTTCAATGCCACGCGCCCGCCGCGAAGCGTCTGGCGTCTGGTACATCGGCTCTCGCCTCGCTCCCGGCTGCAGATACGCCCCGCTCATCGTCATCGAAGCCCGCAGAGCCAACGCATCCCGCACAAAAACAATTCCGCAATCGTAATTAACGTTCGGCCATTTATGCGCGTCCGTGCCCCACGAATCCGCCTGCTCAAATCC
>JALYLI010000140.1 GCA_030774335.1 Acidobacteriota bacterium
AGCGGGACGAGAATGAGCGCGGCGAGTATGACGATTTGCGCGAAAACGGAAATCACCAGTGAGCGGCGCCGTAAGAGACGGGCACGCGTTAGTTGAGTAGGGTCACCGTCTACCAGGCAGGCTTGCAACGATGCAGGCGCGGATTCGAGATTATCCTGGGAATGCTTTCCGCATTTGTGTGAAGACACGTAGTACCTCCCCTTAAAAACTCGCATTGCTGGCGATAGAGTTCTGCGCCGGCCTTAGCCAGATATCTGGCGGCGCAGACTTCCTGTGGAAACTGCGGCAGGAAGCCGGCGCCGCGCTCGCAGGGATATGAAGTACGCGCGTTCTTCAGTGAATTGGACACCGGGGTTGGGAGGAAGTTCCCAGGGCAACTCATTGAGGCTGACGCGACCAATCGAAGAGAGATTCCTTGTATATGGATGTCGGCGGCAGGTTCGGTGAGAATGTCGCTCCCCTTCGCGAGCCGACTGCTTCGCTCTTCGGCCCAGCTCAGGGCAAACAGGGCGAAGCAGAGGAGAAATCGTCGGCTCACTTCGGTCGGAATGACCGGCTCTCGTAGGTTGAGGGGATGACGGTTCAGGTGACGCTACGGATCAGAAATCTGGCGCTCACTACCAAAATCCCCACGGTGAATTCGACGAGTGGGGCCTCCTGAGCCGGAAACTGGCGGTTTCGTGGACTGATCAATAGTTATTGAGACCCGAAATAGCGCTAATAATGGTGCGGAAGGTTCAAAAGTTATGGAAATTTAATATTTTTGAGGGGCTGTACCGAACCGGAGAAGTGGAGCATCACACCTTGGTGGACGTAAATCTCAAGGAGGGCAATGCCATGGACCGGCGTAATGTGGAGACAGTAGGCGTGCGCCGCACGGGCTGGGCTGCTCTGGACCGCGATCCGCAGCAGGACACGGTGGAATACATCTGTCCGCACTGCGGGGCGAAAGGCCAGAAGAAGGCCCGGCGCGAGCGCGCGCAGTATCATTTTACGGATGGGTTTTTGCAGGATTTGCAAGGCGAAGCGACGCATTGCCGGACGTGCAATGGCTCGTTTCGGGTGATGCCAGTGGTGCTACTGCACGATCAGGATGAAACGCGGCGATTCGAGGCGGTATTTTCGGAAGAACTGTCGGACCAGCGGAGGCGGGCCGAGGCGGCTTGAAATAGTCGAGTTATTTGTTTTTGCGGTTACAAGGGCACCCTGAATAGGGTGCCCAATTTTTTGGTCTGCGAATAAAAAAAGCGCAGCTCATGAAAGCTGCGCTTGAAAACAGTTAAGTGTCGCAAAACGCTACAGCGCTATGGATGCTCGTCGCGGTCGTGTTCGTGATAGTGCTCGTGGTCTTCTTCTTTCCAGTCGCGCTCGGTGTGCCAGCTCTGGGAGTCTTCATCCCACCATTCGTGATAGGTGGTGTAGCAATGTTCGCGGGACTCCGCTAGCTCGTGGCGAGCGCGGTTGGCTTCGGAACTCTTGTAACCGTGATGTTCGATGGCCTCGTGAAGGCGGTGGTCGGCTTTAGCGATACGCTTCTGGCAATCAGAGTTGTGATCCGCGCGGCTGGGGAGGGCGCCGACGGTGGCAAACGCGATGAGGGCGGCTGCCAATAATGCGGTCTTTCCTAGGTAAAGAATCCAGCGATGAGGCAGGTTCATTAGTTCTCTCCTTGTGAGGAAATCCTCGACAAGGGAGCGTAGGCCGGGCTGGCAAGTTGTAGCTATACAGTGATGCACCTAGAGGCACCGAGGCGATGCGGTAGAGGTTTAACTGGATATTTTGGAATATCAAGGTTAAGACTGGAGAAATGAGTCGACCTGCATGTGGTACTTCTCCAGGCCGGAGCGGATGTGGTTGAAGGCTTCGTCCACAGTGTCGGCGAACTGCAACATTTTGAATTCGTGCTCGTTGATGGTGCCGGACTCGACCATGGCTTTCCAGTTCAAAACCTTGTTCCAATATTTTTGCCCGTAAATGAGGATGATGTTGTGTTCGGCGAGCTTGCGCGTTTGCATAAGCGTGAGCATTTCCATGAGTTCGTCCAGGGTGCCGAAACCGCCCGGGAAGACGATGAGGGCTTTGGCAATTTGCGCGAACCAGAGTTTGCGCATGAAGAAATAGTGAAAGTTGAAGCTCAGTTCCGGGCTGATGTAAGCGTTGGCGAATTGTTCGTGCGGCAGTTCGATGGAAAGGCCGATGGATTTGCCACCGGCTTCGGTGGCGCCGCGATTGGCGGCTTCCATGATGCCGGGGCCGCCGCCGGAGCAGATGACGAAGCGGCGCGGACGCGGGCCCAGAGTCATAGCCCAAGCGGTGATGCGATTGGAAAGCTCGCGGGCTTCTTCGTAGTAACGGGACATGTCGAGGAGGCTTTTGGCGCGGCGGATGGCGGCGCGGTGTTTAGGGCGATCGGCGACTTTAATTTTGTTTGCAGGGAAATCTTTCAGGCGATTGTAACGCTTCAACGCCAGATCGCGCGGGAGGATGCGCGCGGAGCCGAAGATGACGATGGTGTCGCCGATGCCTTCTTTTTTTAACTGCACGTAAGGGTGAAGGTATTCGGCGAGGATGCGGAGGGGGCGGCTGGGAGTACTCTGCAGAAATTCGGGATCTTCATGAGGCGCTTTGGGCGCGTGGCGGGGCTTGAGTTTGGGTAGTCGCGGGGACATGCTTTTCTCCGAATTCACGGATTATTTTCAGGAAGCAGGGATAGACGCGGCAACATCTACAGGGTAGAGCGCGTCGAATCCGCAGTAAGGCGCTTCGTGTGACTCTTACCATTGTGTGCTGGCGACAGGCGCAAGAGAAGGACAGACTGCGAGGAGTGTTACATCGCGTCACGGTGATTACTTGGGAACAATAGAAGCTTCACGTTCTGCGGCACGGGCTGGGCATCCTGAAGTCGAGATGACGGTGAATACCATTGGGAAAAATACCAGAGTCGCGGCAATGGCAATTCTAATGATGGCTGGCGAATGCGCTGGAGTGTTTGGGCAAGCTCCAGAGGGGCCGATGGCGCCGAAGCCCGGAGTGGTGGTACAGCAAGCGCCTGCGCCGGTGCAGGCGCGCTTGAGGGTTAGGGTGGCGCTGGTGAATACGCCGGTGACAGTGCGCGACGGACGCGGACAGATGATTCACGATCTGGAGGCCAAGGATTTCGTGGTCACCGACAACGGCATCGCGCAGAAAATTTCTCACTTCGATCTGGGCGGCGAACCGTTGTCGCTGGTAATTCTGGTGGAGACGAGCTCGCGGATTGATTCCATATTCCCGGAGCTCCGCAAGACGGGGATTCTGTTTACGCAGACGGTGATGGGGCCGAGCGGAGAGGCCGCCGTTGTGGGATTTAACGACTCGGTGGACAAGCTGCAGGATTTCACGTCTGACAACGAGGCGGTTGAAAAAACGATCAGCGGGATGCAGCAAGGAACGTCTGGGGCGCGGTTGTATGACGCGATGGCGGTGGGAGTGGAGATGCTGACGAGCCGGCCGCAGGCGACGGCGGAAAAAGACGGGCGGCGCAGAGTGTTGTTGATTATGTCCGAGGCCACAGACGTGGGAAGCGGCGCGAAATTGGGCGAGGTGCTGCGGCAAGCGCAGTTGGCGAACATCACGATTTATAGCGTGGGGCTTTCGACTACGCGGGCGCAACTGCAGTCGAGAGATCGAAAGCAGAGGATTTCTGCGACGCCGCCAGGGGTTTTTGGGCAGCCGCCTCTGCCGGGCTCAGTGCAAACGCCCACGACCGAAGAGCAGCGTTACGGGGATATCGATTTGTTGGCGCTCGCGGTGTGGGCGGTGCAGCATGCCGAAAGCCAGGTGAAGGATCACGCGCTGGAGGTGGCCGCTACGGCGACGGGCGGCGCGCATCTGGCTACATTCCGGGATAGATCCATCGAGAAAGCGATCGATGAAATTGGCGGAGAGCTGCATTCGCAATACAGCTTGAGTTATACGCCGACGGGAACGGGCGAATTGGGATATCACGATATTAAAGTGAACGTGGAGCGCGCGGGAGTGAAGGTGCGTGCGCGGCCGGGATATTATCTGGCGCCGCAAGAAAATTGACGGGTGTTGGCTTCGTGGCTAAAGAATGGCTGGTCCCACGCTAAAATCCCCACCCTGCAAAAAACTTAGGGGTGGGGCACCCTCCGCGTAGCTGTCTATCGCAAGCGCGGATCGGCTTCGCTCGCCCTTTTCAGTTAAGCGAATTTCTTCCAGAAAGTTGATTCGCGCGCGGCCAGGAGGGTGTCTTTGCGCGCATTCCAGCGCAGGAAATGTGGCGTGCGTTTGTGTTCGGCGTGGGCTTCACGGCCGTTCCAAATTTCATAAAACAAAAAATCTCCGGGGACATCGGTGGAGCGATGCAGGTCGTACAGGATGCATCCTTCTTCTTTTCGCGTCGGGCGAATCAGAGCGGAGAGTTCGGCTTGCAGTAGCAGCTCCTGGCCGGGCTTGGCGTGCATAATGACGACGAGGGCGACGGCGTCTTTGGGTAGCTTGTTGGTCTTTTTGGCGCTAGAGCGGGCTGATTTGCGCGCCCTTGAGGCGCGAGATGACTTTTTCGTTTTGCGTTTGGCCATGGCGCGGGATTGTACTCCAAAGGTTGAAGCTTGCAAAAGGCATTGTAAGGGACAGGACCGATCCCGATCCCAATTGGAGTTGACGCGGCTCCAACATGTGGTCACTGTAACGAGTTATTTTGCGTTGCTATTCTTAGATAAGACGGCACGAAGGAAACGCCATTTCGTTTTTGAGTTGATAATATTTAGCTTCTAGGTAATATTTTCTCGCGATGCACTCAGGTCGCGCGATTGAACTTCCATAACATGAGTGCTGCCGCATGAGATTCGCGAGAATCGCCCCAATTGCGCTGCTCGTCGTTGTGGCCTGTTGGGCAGGCGTTGCGTCTCTTCAGTCTCTTAACCACCATCCGCCACAGGCTGAGCCGCCAAATGTCGTCAACGATGTTGCCCGACTGCACCGGACGGTCGTTCGAAAAGTCGTCAGCCCCAAAGATGAAAAAGAAATTCGAGATGTAGTTTTAGAAGCAGTTGCTAAGGGCGGGAAGGTGACGATTGCAGGCAAGCGACACAGCATGGGCGGGCAGACAACTTATACGGGAACTGTCGCATTGGATATGTTGCAGTTCAACAAAATTTTATCCCTGGATGAAACGAACAAAATCTTGAAGGTACAGAGTGGGGCGACATGGAACAGTATTCAGGAATTTCTTAATCCGCGTGGGCTGGCGGTCCTCGCCATGCAAGGCCCCAATGTTTTCACCGTAGGTGGCTCGATGAGTGTGAATGCTCATGGTTGGGATATGCGTCATGGACCAGTCGCAGCGTCGGTGGAATGGTTCCGGATCATGCTAGCGGACGGATCTATCCAAAGATGTAGTCGAGAGGAAAATACCGAGTTGTTCCACCTGGTCCTCGGCGGATACGGACTATTTGGAGTGATCTTCGATGTGGGACTGCGCATCACGGATAACGCGGGTTACGTAGCCAAGATTTCGAAGGTGGACTATTCCGAGCTCCCCACATTTTTTGTAAACCTAATTCGTTCAAATCCCGACGTGGAGCTAGGCGAAGCCGATTTATCGATCGCGCCCGGTAGATCATTGTTGCGCGAGGGGATTGCCCTTGCTTACGAGAAGCAGGAGGGTAACACCCGGCGCACGAGTGAACTGCTGCCAGAGCTCCACACCTATCGAGATCGATTTTTCTTTGATTTGTCGCGGCGTTACCGGTGGGGCAAAAATCTGCGCTGGATTCTGCAGAAACAGCTTGAATATCCGACGAAGAATGCAGTAAGAACACGAAACAACATTTTCCGGTCGCCGCTAGAACGCATTAGATATTACTCGCCACAGGATACGGATATTCTGCAGGAATACTTTATCCCTCCCAGGAATTTTGTTCCCTTTATTGATGGTTTGCGTGAAATTGTCGAGAAGCGAGGAATAAACCTGCTAGATGCAACGGTTCGCTACATTGAGCCCAACGACGACGCGTTCCTGAGGTATTCAAAAGAGGAAACTCTCTCGGTAGTGCTCTATTTAAACATCAAGACTTGCGCTGGAGGGCTTGCAGAGTCAGCGGCTGCAACACGCGAGACAATCGATCTGGCATTAAAACAGGACGGAACGTTTTATTTGCCGTATGTGCTGGCTTACGACAAGTTGGAACTTTCTCAAGCGTATCCCACGATCGGCGAATTCTTTGCCATGAAAAAGAAATATGATCCAAAAGAAATCTTCTACAACGAATTTTATGCGCGCTATGCGCACTGAAACGGCATGGTTTCATTCGGCTGGAGTGAAGACGATGTCGACGGGGGCGGGGACTTGGGCGATCTGGCCGGTGGGGGTCAGGGCGCCGGTGGTGCGGTTGATGCGGAAGACGACGATGTTGTTGGATTCCTGGTTGGCGGCGAGGAGGAAATTGCCTGATGGATCGAGGGCAAAATTTCTGGGGGTCTTGCCTGTGGTGGAGAAGTCGCCGGCGGGCGTGAGGGTGCCTTTGGCTGAGTCAATCGCGAAGACGGCGATGCTGTCCCGGCCGCGGTTGGAGGCGTAGAGAAATTTTCCAGAAGGGTGAACGACGATTTCGGCGGTGTCGTTGTGCGCGGTGAAATCTTTGGGAATGGTTGAGAGAGCCTGAAGATTCGAGAAGGATGCGTTCGCTGGATTAAAGGCAAAAGTGGTGACGGTGGAATTTAATTCGCTTAGGACGTAGGCGAATTTTCCGTTGGGATGGAAAGCAAGATGGCGGGGGCCGGCGCCGGGGGCCAGTTTGGCGAAGGGTGGATCGTTGGGAGCGAGCGAGCCGTTGGTGGAATCGAAACGGTAGATGAGTACTTGATCGAGGCCGAGGTCGACGGCGAAGACGAAGCGGTTATTGGCGGACGTGGCGATGTAGTGCGCGTGTGGGCCCTCTTGATGTTCTTTGTTGGGGCCAGCGCCAGAGTGTTGAATGAAGGCGGATACATTGCCGAGGCGGCCGTCAGACTCGATCGGAAAAGTGGCGACACTGCCGCCGGTATAGTTGGCGACGAGCAAAAATTTGCCGGTGCGGTCGAGCGAAACGTAACAGGGATCGGCTCCGCCGGTGGGGAGCTGATTGAGTTGCGTGAGTTTTCCCGATTTGCGATCAAGAGAGTAAGAGGTTACTGCGCCGCTACTTTTGCCATCGAAGGTGGATAGTTCGTTGACGGCGTATAGATATTTTTCATTGGCGGCGACAGTGAGGAAGGAGGGATCCTGCGCGGGCGCGGCGAGGCCGATAGAAGTCAGCTGGCCGGTGGCGGTGTCAAAGCGGAAGGAGTAGATGCCTTTGCCGTCGGTCTTTGCGGTGTAGGTGCCGATGAAGGCGAGATATTGAGATGGCGTGGACTTTTTGGCGGGAGTGCGCGCGGCGGAGAAGGCGATTAGCGGCGCTGCGATGATGAGGAGTGCGGCGAAGAAGCGGCGAGTGATTTTCATGGGGAAATCTTACACGGGTTTGTGCTGGATGCTTACAGATGCGGCGAGGAAAAATAGGAAGGCAATAGGCTTAATCTCAACTACTGGCTTGAGGAGGCCGAATTGTCTTTCAGGACCGGGCCGCCATTGATTTCATAATCCTGGTAGGTGATGGTCAGGGTGGCGCGGCCCCCGAGGCGCAAATTTGAAACGCTTTGGTTTTTTAGCGGAAGCCAAAATTCCCCGAATTTTTGATAGTTATGGTGGATCTCCGTTCTTGTGATCCAGAACGAGGGGCTCTTAGCCGGTTCGGCTTCGATTCGACATACGGCGAAGTCCTGGTCATCAACCCAAATTCGACCGCGGTAAAGAAACTTATTCGCCACTTTGGGCTGGATCGCAAGAACGTAGGCGCAGCCGCCGGCGCCGGCCTGAACTTCGAGCGATGTAAACTCATAGTTGCGGGAGTTGAGTTCAACACCCCGCCTGGTCGCGGCTCCCTGAGCCTCGCTCTCCTCGTCCGTCAAGCGCTTGAGAATTCTTTTGACGATCCATTTACTGCCGCTCTCGGACAGAATCTTGAATTCTTTTTGGGCCGGGGCGGTATAGGTCATCTCCACGACCATTTCTGCGCGAAGTTGCTTGGGAAACCCCTGGTAATCGAGCTGATAGACACGCTTGCCGCGATAGCTTTCGAGGGCCTTGGCGCGTTCCGCATTTTTTTGAACCAGCTTCTCAACCACCTGGGAAAGGGTGAGCGGCGGCTCAGGCATGATTTTGGGCGGGGCTTGTGCGGATATCGTTGCCTGCGACCACGCGGTGAGGGTGATGAGAGCGGCGATGAGCGAAAAGCATTTGCGTTCAAGAATTACCATCGACTTTTTTTTCTTCTCGAGCTTGAGATAGCCGCTCTTCGCAGTCTAGAGGAAATCAGAAGATTCGCTCACGCCGAAATCGGGCGCGAGCGCCGCGCCGCATCGAGTGACCACGAACCACCGCCCACGATAGAAACGGAAACCCGATGGACGCGGCGTGAAAGCAATCCGGCGCATGCCGCGTGCCGGGATGAAAGGCGCGCCTTCTTCCGCAGCACCATCGACGTCAGTGGAAACCATCTGGCCATGCCAGTGCAGTTGCTCGGGACTGTCCGTGTCGTTGTGCACTTCGACCGTCACTGGCTGGCCCTCTTTGAAGCGCAATAGTGGTCCCGGGAATTGACCGTTGTAAGTAACGGTCGAGACGATTTGCTTGGGAGCGATTTCGACTGGGGTTGCGCCGATGTGCAAGACGTAGTCTGGAGCTGAGGAGGCGTCAGACGACTGAAAAACCTTGGGCAATCTAAGAGCGAAGCATGCGATGGTCCCGACTATCCGAAGAAAGCCGCGTCGCGATGTAATGTTCTTGTCCGATCCCATAGCAAGCAATTCTACCGCTATGGGGAACGATTCATGCCACTCATCTCTTATTGCGGGGAACTCGCGGTAAATCGCGCAGCGCGGCGATCCAGAATTGGATTGCTTCGCGCATGAGATGCGGAATTGCGATGAACCTTGTCGCACAGCGAAGGTCATCCGAGAGTGGAGGGGAAAGCGCGATGAAAATTACGGAGTTGTTGCTGGCGGAACTGGACCGCGAAGCGGGGGGGAGCCGCAAGACGCTGGAACGCGCGTGCCGGAAGGGAAGAATGATTGGAAGCCACATGAAAAGTCGATGCCGCTAGGATATTTGGCGACGGTTGTGGCCACGGAGCGAGTTCTCACCGGGTTTTTGTTGGGTTGGCTAGCTCCGAGTTATGCGGGCTGGGCAACTTTCCGACACCTTCAGCGGACCGCCGCTTTATCTTGTCGTGGTCGTAGCATATTCTCATGCCGGGGCATGTGAACTCGTGACACGTTTGTTCTGTCCTATTCTTATCGCCGGAGCGCTAGTCTGGCCGTGCTTCGACATGGCTCAAGAGAGTTCCGTGAGTTCACATGCTCGCGCGATCCACAATTCTGCAATCGTCGTAGATACGCACGAAGACACTCCGCAACGGTTTCTTGACGAAAATTACGATATCGGCTCGACTGATCCAGAAGACACTGACTTTCTCAGCCTCAACAAAGCCCAAGCGGGGAACTTAGGCGCGGTGTTCTTCTCCATCTGGGTCTATCCGCCAACAAACCAGGGGCACTACGCAAGACGCACGCTAGAGTTAATCGACTCCGTTTATGGTCAGGTGAGCGAGCATGCAGATCGGATGATGATGTGTTTTTCAGCTGAGGACATTGGACGTGCTCACGGTCAACACAAATTAGCCGTGCTGATGGGGATCGAAGGAGGGCACTCCATCGAAAACAATTTATCCCTCCTGCGCGATTTTTACCGTCTCGGAGTGCGCTATATGACTCTGACCTGGAGCAATACAAACGAGTGGGCCGATTCCAGCGGAGACCTCGAAGACTCGACGATAGCACATCATAATGGCCTGACAGCTTTTGGGAAACAGGTCGTGCTGGAGATGAATCGGCTGGGGATGATGGTGGATATTTCCCATGTTTCGGATAAGACATTCTGGGACGTGCTCACAACCACGAAAGCGCCGGTCATTGCGTCGCACTCTTCTTCGCGCGCCCTCGTCGATACGGCCCGCAACCTGGACGACCAAATACTGCGCGCTGTCGGTAAGAGCGGAGGCGTAGTGAACGTGGCCTTTCCGGCTGCATTTGTGGACAAACGGTTCAATGATGCAGCTCTCTCTCAACATCAGCGTATGTTGGCCGCTGCCGAGGAATATAACTCGAAACGCGCTGCCGCCGGGTTGCCAGTTAGTCTCGACGAGACCCAACGTTTTGATCTGGAATGGTTAGCTAAGAACAAAATTCCGCGGGCGCCGTTGA
>JALYLI010000141.1 GCA_030774335.1 Acidobacteriota bacterium
GGCATGCGGGGTGCAAGGGGAATTCGTAAGAAAAGGCTGAGTTATTTTTTAGAGGGCGCTGCGACCTTTTGAGTCGCGGCGCTTTTGTTTTTGTGAGGCTTTTTCTTTTTGGTTTTGGCGTTCAGATCGGCGGAGTGTCCAAGCGGTTTTTAGAGCGCCGGTGAGGAGATCTTCGTTGGCGCCGTGGTTCACAATTTTGCCGGCAGTTCCCGGCGGGATCGCGGGCAAGCCGTCCGTGAACAATTCGTTCTACTTGATCGAAGGGACGTGAAACCACACCAGGTCAAGAGACGCACCTTAAAGTAAAGGACTGTAGTCCGCGGCAAGATAACTCAGGCTTCAATTCTAGAGAAGTTACATTCGTGGTATTGTATTCCGCTTTTAGACTTTTGAAAATTTGTAACAAATGAGGTACACATGAAAAAATGCCAGTTCTTGCTACTCGGGATTTTACTTTTCGTCCCGCTGCGCCTAATGCCACAATCCGTTAAGCAGGAGTTAAAGACTCCCGCGCCCGAAGCGTTAGTCGCTGCACGGAAGGCTTGTACAGATGTATTCAGTAATCTAGCGGCCGGAAAGAGTGAGGACATTGCGGCATGGATCACCAATGAAATAGGTTATACCCGCGATGCCGCGAGCAAGATTTCGCTGAAAAATGATTTCAAATCAAAACTTGATCTTGTGCTAGCAAGCCCCCCGGTAACTCCCTACGGAAAACTGTCGGGATATGACCTCATCGAAGAGACCTATCTGCCCCACAGCAATCGCTATTTTCGGCTCACCTATATCAGCTACCACGAAGGAGCGCCGCTGATTTGGGAATTTAGATTTTACGTGAAGCCCGACGGGAAGGTGGCACTCAGTTATATCGTATGGAGCGAGAAGAACCCGTTTGAATATATTTCGAGTCCGGAATATGACTTAACCGCCTCGAAGAAATAACCTGTCGACAAGGTGAGACTGAGATAATGCGCACCGCGCACTACTGGGAGGCGGAGAGGGAGGCGCCCATTTCTTTTAGCTTGGCGCGGGCACGGCGGTCTTCTTCGGTGCCGGGATATTTTTTGATGACTTCGCGGAGTTCGCGGACGCCGGTGGCTTTCTGGTTGAGTTCGATGTTGGCGAGGGCTTTTTTGAGGCGCGCGGGCGCGGTCTTGAAGCTGCGTGGATAGCTGGTGAGGACTTTGTCGTATTCCGAGACCGCGAGGTCGTAATTTTTCTGGGAGTAGGCAATTTCGCCAAGGTAGAACTGGGCGTTGGAAGCGAGATCGGTGGTGCCGTAGAAGCGAAGATAGTCCTGAAATTCGGAGCGGGCGAGATCGTATTTGCCGCTGGTGATGTCACGAAGCCCGTTTGAGTAGAGGGTGTCGGCGCTCGGCGCAGAGCCAGCAGCTACTGGCGGAGCGGAGGTCGAAGGACTAACCGCACCGGGGCTGACGGAGCCGTTGCTGGCGTAGGTGGTGGGGAAGCCGGTGCTGGAAGTTCCGGCGCCGGAATTGCCGTTGTAGGAAGCACTACCATTCGGCGAAGAGGAAGTCGTGGGAGGCGCGGCGCCGCCGGAAATTTTGGCGTCTACGCTCTGCATGGTGTTCTGCAGATCCACGAGCTGCTGATTGAGCTTGCCGAGGCGCGATTTAATTTCTTCGAGGTTGTCGGAGAGGCCCTGCACCTGCGTGGACATAGTGTCGAGACGCGCGCCGGAGTTGGCCTGCACGTCCTGCACGGATTTCTGCAGCGAGCTCATGGTGGAGTTGAGGCGGCCGACATTGTCGCTGGACTGCTCCACCAGCGTCTTCATGACGGTGTGATCCTGAGTCATTTGCGACTGCAAATCCTTTTGTCCCTGGAGGAGCGTGGAGACGTCGCGCTGGAGCTCGATGAGTTCGCGGGCGACGGCTTGCGCGGGACGCGGACCGACGGCGCTGCCGGCGATCATGCCTGCCGCGGCAGCGGCACTGAAGATAGCGATGTTACGGAGACGCATGGTGAAACCTCCTGGAACTTTTGGTGCACCGATTTTTTGAGAACGGCAAAAAACTTTAACGGCTCTGGTCATACCGGGCTGAGGTAGAAGAGTGCGCTGCAAACTTCATTTTATAGCACTGGCGCGTGTGGGCAAGGGGGTTGAGGATTCCAAAACGAACCTTGTTACGCGACCGACGCTTTACCTGATCCACATTTACGGGCCAAGTCGAATTGCGACCCGCAGTGCACGCTTTTCCTGTTCCACGTTAAAAACCGCACCCTCGAAAAATCTGAGGGTGGGGCGCCCTCCGTGTTCCAACACTTTGCAGATCGCTGAGACGCTAGTTGGCGCGGACGAAGTGGCCGCGGCGGTTCTGCTGGTAGCAGGCTTCGGTGGCTTCCATGCAGAAGGGTTTTTCCTTGCCGTAGCTGACGGTGCTGAGGCGATCGGCAGAGATGCCCAGGGAGACGAGGTATTGTTTCACGGCGCTGGCGCGGCGATCGCCGAGGCCGAGGTTGTATTCGGTGGAGCCACGCTCATCGCAATGACCTTCGATGGTGGCTTTGATCTGCGGATAATTGCGCAGGATTTCCGCGGTTTTGCTGAGCGCGGTGCGGGCGTCAGCGCGAATGTCCGCCTTGTCCAAATCAAAATAAGCGTCCTGCACGCCGGACTTAAAAATGCGGTCGATGTCGCGGTCGGCGTCGCTGGGCTCGACGGTGGCGGCGGGGGTGGCGATGGTGATGCGCACGCTGGCATCGGCGGAGCCGCCGGGGCCGGTGGCGGTGAGCGTATAGGTTGCGGAATCCGTGGGCGTAACCTTGGTGGAACCTTCGGCGGCGACAGGGCCGACCTCCGGCGCGATGGCTACCTGCGTGGCGTTGGTGGTGGACCAACTAAGAGTGGTGGTGTCGCCCGTGTTGATGCTGGTGGGATTGGCCTGGAAAGTAACGGTGGGGCGAGGCGCGGGCGCTTCCGTGCGCGCGGGAGGTGGAGCGGAAATCGGTTTCTTGGCACAACCAAAATTGAAAACAGCGACAGAAAGAGCGGCCACAAGGCACGTTCTATAAAACTTTTGCGAAACCACAGTCATTCTTATTTCCTCCTCGACGTAGAATCCCAAGTCCGTCTGGGCAAGAATCGTACCACTTGCGAGCAAATATAAAGCGGTAACTCCTAAGAGTTACATGCGATGTTCCAGTACTGCAACAGTGGAATGAGATAGAGAATGAAAAGTTCTAGTTTTAGAAACGCCAATCGGGAGATTGGCGCCCCCAGGAAAATGCGGGTTTGCACTCCAACGGATTAACGTTGCTTTTTCCACGTTACGAACCCCGCCCTGAAGAAATCCGAGGACCGGGCACCCGCCAAAGCGGGCAGGCCCTCCGCAGGCGGGCAGGCCCTCCGTAGTTCGTTACACGGTGGTCCATTTATTTGGGGGACCAGTTGGGGGATTCGTTGTGGCCTGTGGTAGTGAGCTGATGTGGCTGGGAGCCGTCGGCCAGCATGGTCCAGATCTGGCGCGAGCCTCCGCGCGTGGATTCAAAAACGATGTGGCGGCCGTCGGGCGCCCAGCTGGGGCGTTCGTTACGGCCGGAGTCGCGGGTGATTTCGACAAGCTGCCGAGTGGCGGCTTCCATTACGTAAATATCGTAATTGCCGCTGGGCCGACGCCAACTGAAAGCCAGGATTTGTCCGTTGGGCGACCAGGCGGGGTCGATTACATAGCCCATGTCGGGAAGATCGAATTTGGCGACACTGGTTCCGTCAATGTTCATGGAATAGAGTTGAGGGACACCGCCACGATCGCTGACGAAAACGACGGTCTGTCCAGTTTTAGGATTCCAGGTGGCGGAAGTGTTGGCGCCGTTGGAATTAGTGAGGCGCTTGGGGCGGCCGCCGCTGGCGTCCGCGACGTAAAGTTCCGGACTGCCGGCCATTGAGGATGAAAAAATTATCTGCGAGCCGTCCGGGGACCAGGACGGAGAGCTGTTGGTGCCCTTGTATTGCGGGAAGGAGACGAGCTTGCCGGTGTCCATGGAATACATGCAGATTTGCGCGCTGGTGACGCGAATCAT
>JALYLI010000142.1 GCA_030774335.1 Acidobacteriota bacterium
AGGTCGCGGCGGTTGACGAGAAGGAGGATGAAGATGACGACGACGGGGAGCCAGAAGCCATTGCCTACCTGGGAGAAGATGAGAATTTTCCAGAGCGGGGCGTGGGGTAGAAGGACGACTCCGGCGCCGACGACGATGAGGATGGTGTAGAGCCAATAAAAAATTCTGGCGTCTTTAAATTTGTGGTCGATGCCGGCTTCGAAGCCGAGGCCTTCGCAGATGACGTGCGCGGTGGAGAGCGGAAGAATGGAGGCGGCGAAGAGCGAGGCGTTCAGCAAGCCGAAGGCGAAAAGATAGCCGGCCCAGCGGCCGGCAAGCGGGATGAGCGCGCGGGCGGCATCTTTGGCCGCGGTGATGTCACGCTGGCCGGTGACGTACAGGGTCGCCGCGGTACAAACGATGATGAAAAAAACGATGACCATGCAACTGATGCTGCCGACGAGGACGTCGGCGCGGGCTTGCGGATACTGGCGCGGGCCAACTTTTTTCTCGACGAACCCGGCTTGCAGATAGAAAAATTGCCAGGGCGCGATAGTGGTGCCGATCAAGCCGGTAAGCATAAGCAAATAATTGGAACTGAATTCGACGTGGGGGATGACGGTGGAGCGGGCGGCGAGGAACCAATCCGGCTTGGCCATGACGGCGGAAATGATATAGGTGACATAGAAGCCGCAGGCCACGAAAAAGATGACTTCCACCTGGCGGTACGTGCCTTTCAGCACCAGAAACCAGACAATCAGAGCGGCGATCGGTACGGCGATGTATTTGCTGACGTGAAAAATTTCCATGGCGGCGGCAACGCCGGCAAATTCGGCGACGACGTTGGCCAAGTCCACGAAAAAACCGGTGACCATGACGAAGAAGGTGGGCCGGAAGCCGAATTCTTCGCGGATTAGATCGGAGAGGCCTTTGCCGGTGATGACGCCCATGCGCGCGCACATTTCTTCGGTGACATAGAGGGCGATGGTCATCGGAATGAGGGACCAGAGCAGCGCGTAGCCGTAGTGCGCCCCTGCCTGCGTGTAGGTGGAGATACCGCCGGCGTCGTTGTCCACGTTGGAAGTGATGAGGCCGGGGCCGACTACCGCGAGGAGGAGGGTGAGGCGGCGGCGCAGGCCGCGGATGCGCTTCTGCAGGTCCGTACCGCCGGAGCGGACGGAGGCAAAGCGTTCGGAGATGGAGGTCCAATCCATGTGGTGCTGGCGATTCCCTTTCGTCTCAACTGCGAGACCTCAGGGGCTAAAAACCCCTTTTCAAGCGGTTTGTATCGCGGGAGCTGAAGCCTCCGGCTCCTAAACAAGTCATTACTGGCTTTTGACGAGGCGCGAGACTACGTCATCGACGGTGATTACGCCGATGGGGTGCTTGTGCTCGTCGGTGATGGTCAAGGTGCGCAAATTGTATTTGTCGAAAAGCTCGAAGACTTCGTCGCCATCGGCGCTGGGCTCGAGATTCAGCAGCGGCTCCATTTTCAACTCCGCCAGGCTCTGATCCGGCGCAGCGAGCAGTAGTCGAGAAATGGTAACCGTTCCGGCAAATTGCGCGGCGTTATCGAGGAGCACGACGGTATCGAGCTGGTCGAGATTCAGATCCTGGTCGCGCATCCAGACCAGGAGTTCCTCGCGGGTGGTGTCTTCGCCGACAAACGCGAAGTCGGGGTTCATCATGCCGCCCGCGGTGCTGGGCTCATAGGCGAGGAGCTCGCGAACTTCGCGGGCTTCCTGGCCAGGCATTTCTTCGAGAACTTCATCAAAGGTGCGCTTGGGAAGATCGGCGAGGACATCAGCGGCGGCGTCGGGGGCCATTTCTTCCAGGATGTCGGCGGCTTTTCCGGGGTCGAGCTTTTCGACGATTTGCGTGGTGAGGCGCTCGTCGAGCTCGGCGAGAACGGCGCCGGCGGTTTCTTCGTCGAGAGATGCGATGATGCCCTGGCGCTCGGCGGCGGAAAGATCTTCCATGATGGCGGCAAGGTCGGCGGGGTGCAGATCTTCCAGTTTTTCGTGAGTAATGCGCAGCTTCACGCGGCGGAGAGGATCGGGTTCGACCAGGTTTACGAACTCCCAGCGGATGGTGCTTTGGGGCAAATTACCCTGCAAGCGGCGAATCATGGCAGGGGAAACGAAGCCGTGGAGCAGCCGGCGAACGGCGCCGGGCAAGCCCACATCCACCTGCGTGAGGCGTAGTTCGGTATTGCCATTGGTCCGCAGCTCGACGAGGTCCACATCGTTGACGCGGACGACTTTTCGGCCGCGCGTGTCTATGATCTGTTGATCCAGCAAATCCTTTTGCACAGCGAGGAGCGATTCGTTGGGTTCATAAAGCTCAAGCGCTCGCTCGCTGACGTTGAGACGAATGTCTCCCACAGTGACGGAGGCGACCTGATCATGGCGGGCCACCAGCGGAGGAAAATGTCCGCGGGCCAGCAGGAAGTGGGAGACGCGATTGGGCTGGTCGGCGGGTTCGATGAAGAATTCTCGAACACGACCGACGTAATTGCCCTGGGCGTCGTAAGCTTTCGAGCCCATTAGTTCGGTGGCGTAGAGTTCCATAGCGTGTTCCTTATGCTGCCCGTCGTGTTGCGATACTACTTTCCAGTGCTGAAAAACCAAAAAACCCGCGAGCCATGTTCGGGCCGCGGGCAAGATCCTGGCGAAAATGGACTTGCCGCTAGCCGCGGACGAGCCTCCCACTATGTAACTTTGCGACGATACTCGGTGCCACGGCCTGTCGCGATACAGGGAACACAGCCGTTACGAAGATATGGTTACGACTTAGAGCCCTTCGTAATTGGCCAGCGGGGACGCCGCCAGGCTCGGGTTCGAGTTCGCCGCTTAAGTGCATCGAGAGAGAAATCGCTCCGTGCTGATGAGCCAAATGCATAAAACAAAGGCGTTCGCGCTTCTTAAAATAATTTAATAATCGCGCGAAACGTCTGGAGCAGTGATAAGCCGGAGAGCGACGCAAGTCAAGCAAAGAATGACGGTTGCGGTTAGAAAATTTGCGCCAAGGTAAAATTGCGCCGGATTTTTATCGCGACTTCTTGGAGAACAGCATGTTTTCCGGCTGTTGACCCTTGCGGCGGCAGTCTTCCACGTACAGGCTCAGGTAATTGGTGAGGATGTAGTTGCTTTTTGTGTAGCCCAGCTCCGTCGCGGCGCGATCGATGGCGTGCGGTGGGCCTTCGAGTTCGACGAAAGTACCGATGGGAGTTTCGTCCAACTCGATGAGCAGGCCGCGGGCCCAGGATTTGGCGGCTGGCAGCTGATAGGTGGTGCGGTACTTTTCGTAGCGGAACCAGCCGCGCATGCCCAGGCCTTCAAATATTTTTATGAGATTGGCGGAGTCGGCGACCTCGGCTTCGATTTCATCACGTACTTTATGCGAACCCGGGGATGGGTAACGGTCCGTAGGGGCGGCCGCTTGCTGGGTAGTGGGGCGTTTGAAAGTAAGGATCTGACGGGTCGGCACCGGGGCTGGCGCAGGCTTGACCGCCGATTTCTTGCCGGGCTTTTTGGATTTGGCGGATTTTTTGGGCGGAGCACCCGCGGCCGTTTCGGTGCGCAGCCGCAAGAGCTGGCCATGCTTGGCTAGCCCGCCATCGGGAGTGTCGAAGATTTGATTTTCTTCGTGAACGCGACCAGTGGCCGAGCCCACGGGTTTGGCGCCAAGTCGTTTTAGAATGCGCTGCAAAGCCTTGACGTCGCGGATTTTTAGTTTGATTTCAGTTTCATTAGGCATGGCGAAATTTTAACTGCGATGCGGGCATTTGGAATTCAGCGTCCCGGATCGAGAACCTGGCTGCTCTCCACATCGATAAGATACGATAATGCTGGCTTGGAGGCTATCCATGTCGATAAAGACGGCGGAGGAGTTAGCAGGAATGCGGGCCGCTGGGTTAATAGTGCGCCTAACCCTAGAAGCAATGAGGATGGCTGTACGACCGGGCGCTACGACTGCCGAAGTGGACGCGGTAGGTGCGCGAATCATACGACAACACGGCGGCCGACCGGCGCCTGCGCTTGTTTACAATTTCCCTGGCGTTAATTTGATTAGTGTAAACGATGAAGTTGTTCACGGCATTCCAGGGAAAAGAACCCTTCGGAACGGCGATTTGGTGAAGCTTGATGTGACCGTCGAGCGGAATGGATTCATGGCCGATGCAGCGGTGACGGTAGCTGTAGGAAAAGTTGCGAGTGAGAAGCGTCAGCTGATGGATTGCGCTGAATCAGCGTTCGAGACGGCAATCGCAGTGGCGCGCGCAGGAGTACGAATAAATGAAATCGGGCGCGTGATAGAACAAGAAGTGCGGAGAAGCGGCTTTTGGGTGATTCGCGAACTTGGCGGCCATGGAATCGGCAGAACGATTCACG
>JALYLI010000143.1 GCA_030774335.1 Acidobacteriota bacterium
GGAATCGATGTGGGGAATGGTGGGGAAATCATAAACACCGCCAACGTTGAAGTTCAGCGGCACGTCATGGTCGCAAAGGCCCCGGGCGTCCTCTACGCTCAGGGGGTTCTGCAACTGAGGATAATTACCAGCGCCCCCGCGATTCACGGAATTGTTATCGAAGCACTTGCTCCAGGTTAAATTGTATTGCGTGTCCAGGCCGTGCCAGCTGCGTTGGTTATATGAAACCTGCAGGCTGTCATATTGCGAGGAGGCCAGATTTGTCGCCTGTACAATGTGGCGCAAGTCGGGAAACTCGGTCGCGAACGGCCGCAACGCGTTGCACGAGGAACCTGTGCAGCCCGAACCCAAGGGGCTGGCGTTCAGGTCGCGGTAAATTAACAGATTCTGACCACGCTGGCCGGAGTAGGTTACGGACAAGACATTGTTGGAGAATAACTCATGCTGGATGCCGAGATTGAAATTGTGCGCTCTGGGCGTTTTGAGGTTAGGCGTTATGGCAAAGGCATTGAATGGTGGGGCACCCGTAGGACTGGAACCGAAAATGGGGCCCTGATCGAAACAGATGTAATCGCCTTCTTGAGTAACCGGGTCTACGCAGCTGGCAGCCGGATCGTTTTCGAGCGAATACCCCAGACCGAAAAGCGATACCGAGAAACCCCCGAGGTCAGGATTGGTGAAAGAGCCGGCCCGGGCGCCTGAAAACGAATACGGCGCGGCCAATGCTCCAAAGTTTGCTACGTCATAAGACAAGGAATAGCCGCCACGGACATTCGTCTTTCCATTCCTGAAAACGTTCCACGCGAATCCTAAACGAGGTCCGAAGTCGCTCTTGTCCAGGTTATACAGCCGGTCTATGCCCTGGCCAACTTGCACTAATCCCCGATCTGGGAAGAAGTTGGAAGCGCGCTTTTGTCTTTCACTAAGTGCGCCGTTGATTTCGTAGCGTAAACCGTAGGTCAATGTAAAATTCGGCTTAATTTTCCACTCGTCCTGCGCGTAAAAACCTACGGACTTTTGTGTCAGGTAGCGTTTGGTGTCGCCAAAACTGCGCGAAGCACCATCGGCTCTGCCCAAGAGTAGTTCTTCCACCGCCAGTTGAACGGGTACCGGAGCATAACCATTCGCTGCCACGGAATAACCAATGGCCAGGCCAGTCCGAGCGCGATTGCGCAAGCTGTTGGTGTAAGCGGTTTGATAATTGCCGCCCATCTTGATGGTGTGATTACCCTTCACCCATGAAAAATGTTCCGACCAATCCCATGTTTGGTCTGGTCTCGTGGTAATGGGGTAACCTTGCACCCCTCCGATGTAACCGCCGTACCCGAGCGGGGCCAGGTATACGTACGGAACTCCAAAATCGACGGGAGAGAGTGGCCCCGTGTCTACCCCCAAACTCAGGGGATCAATTTTGTTATTGATGTCGATGATCTGAGCGAAACGCGTAAAGCCGAGGCGGCTCTCAAGAATCTTGTTGTTGCTGATGTTCCATGTCCAACTCAGACCCGCCAGTTGCGCGCGAGACGGAGCGATGGAGTTAAAAAGTTCCGGCTTGTTAGCGCCGCCGGCGGGCAAACCGGCGAAGGGCGGACCGCTTTGCAGACTGTCCCCGAAAACATAACGCCCTGAAATTGTATTGCTGTTATTGATGCGATGATCAATCTTAAAGGCGAACTCGTCCATTCTTGCGGTAGTGGGAGTTGAGGCCACAAATGTTCCAGAGTCTGTGATAGGAAAGAAATTCAATAAGGCTTGCCCAGCTGGACTGACGGTCAACCCCTGGGCGGCGATATCCGCCATCGCGCCAGCCACATCTCCGGTGGATGGGACGCTTCTGCTGGTGATGGATCGCGAAGCGTATCTTTGCCCTTCATAGAACAGGAAAAAGAATGTACGGTCCTTGATAATCGGGCCGCCAATGCCGCCACCAAACTGCATATTCCGCAGCGGTGTCGCTATGCAACTCCCGGGGTCTGCGCAGCCAGTGCTCTTGGCAAAATAATTCGCGGCGTCGGCAAAGTCAGTGTGCCGAATCCATTGTGCCCAGCCGTGAAAATCATTGGTGCCGCTCTTCATGCCCAGCAAAATTGGCGCGCCACCCTTCACGCCAAATTCCGCGGACGGATTTTCCTGTACGCTCAGCTCTTGAATCGCTTCCGGGGGGAAGATGGTGGCCGGGATGCCGACAACACCAGTCTGGTTGATGGCAGAATCGCCATAATAACGATCATTGTTATAGAGGCCATCCACAAAGTAATTGTTTGAAGTTGTACGGGAACCATTGATGCTGACGGCCAGGAATCCGCCGCCAGGTGTTCGCTGCACGCCGGGGGTGATGGCCAGCAGGGAGTTAAAGTCCCGGCCATTCAGCGGCACGTTTTCGATCTTCAAGTTGTCGACGAAGTTGTTTTCGTTGGGGGTGAGGTCCATCAACGGCGCCGAGCCTTCCACCGTTACGGTCTCGTTGCGCTGGCCAATCTGCAGCACGATGTCAGCGCGAGTGGTGGTGCCAGTGGCGACCACCGCAGAACTGACTACCGTTTTAAAGCCCTCCGCGGAAACGGTGATCTTATAATTTCCGATAGGCAACTGCGCGAACGTGTAGCTGCCGGTGTCAGACGTCGTGGCCGTGCGCGTAATTCCGGTATCGCTATTCACGGCGGTTACGGTCACATTTGGCAACGTGCCGCCGGAACTGTCGGTCACATCGCCATTAATGTCGCCAGTCGTGGTTTGCGCTGCGGCAGGAAAAAACGAAGCGCCCAGGATTAGACAAAATACAACGAGTACACACTTACATACGTAGCTCATGAAGACCCCCACCCTGTTAATTAGGCGCAGTGAAACACCCGTTTCTATGACAGTGAGTCTAATGGTACAGATTAACAAGTCAAGTACAATGTGGCTGTGAGGGGGACATTTGATTTGTTCTAACATACCGTTTACAAAGAATTTAGGTTTTTTGAATTCCGAGGCTACTACTGATCTATGAACGTTGAAACCAGCGCAAAAAGCCACAAGAGACCGCGGGCCACTTCCATAAATGGAATCTTTTCCGCTGCCGTCGTGGCACTCGCTCTGTTGGCATTCCCCACCCACGGACTCGCCGCTCCGCCACATAGCGGACCGAACATTGTCATTGTGACCCTGGACACCACCAGGGCCGACCGTATGGGTTTTCTTGGTTCGAAGTCAGGACTTACGCCTAACCTCGACGCCTTGGCCCGGCGCAGCGTGGTATTCACGCGGGCTTACGCGGTAGAGCCTATAACCACAGCTTCGCACGCGACGATTCTCACCGGCACGTATCCCGAACTAAACGGGGTTACCGATTTCGGCAAGCCCCTGAGCGCCGCGGCGCCTTATTTGCCCGTAATATTGCGGGAGCGCGGCTATCACACTGCGGCGTTCGTAGGTTCGCTGGTGCTTGATCCTATTGGCGGAACCGCACCAGGTTTTGATCGTGGCTTCGAAGTTTATGACGCCGGTTTCCGCACCCGTCGCCCGGGTGAAGATCGTTTTCAGACGTTAGAGCGCCGCGGCGGCGAAGTGGTGGAGCGCGCGGTGAAGTGGTTGAAAAACCGCCCCACCGGGCCGTTCTTTCTATGGATACATTTGTACGATGCGCATGATCCCTATGATCCGCCCCCGCCTTATTCCACGCGATTCGCCGGTTCACTTTACGACGGAGAAATTGCCTATACCGACGCCTGCGTAGGGGCGCTGATAAAAACGTTGCGCGACTTGAATCTGTTCGACGGAACCTTGCTGGCCTTAATGTCTGACCACGGCGAAGGGTTGGGCCAGCATGGTGAAGAGACTCACGGAATATTTCTTTACGATGAGACGATCCACATTCCTCTGCTGTTTAAATCTCCGTTTGCCGCGGCCTCCGCTAGAGTGGAGACACGCACCAGTCTTGTAGACGTCGCCCCCACGATACTCGAGCTAGCTAGCATCCCGGTTCCCGCGGCCGTACAAGGCCGGTCCTTAAAAAAGACGATTGCAGAGGCTGCGTCCGCAACGCGATTCCCAAATCGCCAAGGTGATTTGCACACAACCTCCAATTCTGCTGAGTTGCCGGTGTATTCGGAAACCGACTATCCACACCGCGCATTTGGTTGGAGCGCGTTGCGCTCCGTGCGAACCGCCAAATACTTATTCGTCAGGGCGCCGGCCAATGAGCTTTACGATCAGGGGCTGGACCCCCAGGCGTTGAATAATCTGGCGCTAAAATCGCCCGCCGTTAGTGACACGTTGTCCGCGCAAGTAGAGGATTTCCATCGCAAATTGGCCGCGGGCGCAAGCATCTCAGCGCGTGCTTCCCTCCCCGGCTCTTCGGATGCGCAACAGGCTGAGCAATTGAGCGCGCTGGGCTACGTGACCGCCGGTCCGACTGCCGCGGCGGAAACGAAAAGGGAAGGCACGGATCCTAAAGACCGCATTGAGGTCGCCAATTTTATGCATGACGCTTTACTGGAAGTAGAGGACGGACGCTATGAGGAAGCAGTGCCGCATTTGCGCAGTGTTCTTGCGAAAGAGCCTCAGATGTCCGTAGCGCAGATGCAACTCGGCATCGCCCTAGCTCGTTTAAAAAAGCCCGGCGAGGCTCTTCCGCTATTGCGCTCGGCGGTCAAGCGGCAACCGGATTCCGGTATGGCTCACTACGAATTGGGACTCGCGCTGTTCGACACCGGCGACCTGAGCTCAGCCGCGCCGGAGTTTGCATTCGCAGTGGAACACGCACCGCGATGGGCGGACGCGCATTTTTCACTCGGCTCGGTATACGCCCGAATCGATCGCGTCCCTGAAGCGATGACGGAGTTGACGACCGCGCTTGAACTGGCTCCCAACCATTACCGCGCGAATCTATTGAGGGGACGTATTTTGTCGCTGCAAGGCCGCGCCGGCGAAGGCGTACCCAATCTTGAGAGGGCCGCGCAAGCAGAGCCGCGTTCGGTGGAAGCGCACCTCTTTCTCGCGGATGCCTATGAACAGGCGGGCCAGCCGGAGGACGCGTCGCGCGAGCGCGATGCTGCGGCGCGGCTCAAAGGTCAGCCTCATCCCTAGATGGCGCCTGCTGCCGTTTCTTGTGACAAATGCCCGAGCACAAATTCGCCTATTTATTTGTGCTAGGCTCACGAAGATGAAGTGGGCTAAATTTTTGCTCTGTTGCCTGTTGATGATCTCGCCAGCCCGGTCTCGGCAGCGCGCCGCATCGGGTACAAATTCCCGCCACGACGTTTTTTTAATCACAATTGATACGTTGCGCGCCGATCACGTGCATTGTTACGGGTATCCGGGCAAGCAAACCCCAGTTCTCGACAAGCTGGCGGCTGGTGGCGTGCGCTTCACTCACGCCTTCACGCCGAGTCCGATCACCAATTCATCGCATACGACGATCTTGACCGGATTGCTTCCATCCGCTCACGGAGTGACGAATTTTGGCATGGCGTTGGACGCTACGAAGCTGACGTTGGCTGCGTTGCTGAAAAATGCCGGCTATCAGACTTCGGCTTTTATCGGGGCTCTGGTGCTCGACAGCAAAACCCTGGCGCCGGGGCTCGATCAAGGATTCGATTTCTACGACAATTTCGCACCGGCAAAAAAAGATTCCTCACGTTGGGGGCGCGTCGAGCGCCGCGGCAAGGATGTTGTGGCACGCGCAGAAAAATGGCTGGGCCAACATCGCACCGGTACGCGATTCGTGTGGGTGCACCTTTACGATCCTCACGATCCTTATGACCCGCCGCCCCCATATGCGCAGGAGTATCGAGACAAGCCTTACGACGGCGAAATTGCCTACGCCGATTCCGCGGCCGGTAATTTCGTCGCCTACCTAAAGGCACACGGATGGTACGACCAGGCGTTGATTGTTGTTGTCGGCGATCACGGCGAGGGACTGGGCGAGCACAATGAAGAAACGCACGGAATTTTTCTTTATGATTCCACCACGCATGTCCCCTTAATCGTAAAACTTCCAGGTGGAAAAAAGGCTGGCAGCGTGGTGGATACTCAAGTGAGCACTACCGACCTACTGCCTACGCTGCTGGATGTACTTAACGTCGCTGTACCCGCGCATCTGGACGGCCAATCGATGAAGCCAGCCCTCGATGGGGCATCCACGGTCGCGCACACCGTATTCGGAGAGACCGACTACCCGATCAGCTTTGGATGGGCTCCCCTGCGTTCCGTTCGCGAGCCGGGCTACAAATTTATCGAAGCTCCGCGCCCGGAATTTTATGATTTGCATTCCGATCCGGGAGAGCAGCGCAGCATTTACCAGCCGTGGAATCCCGAATTGCAAACGTTGCGCGAAAAGCTTGCGACACAACGTGAAAAATTTCCTGTGCGTTCTATCGCCAAATCCGGTGGAAGCGTCGGGATCGGTACCACGCAGGAGTTACAGGCGTTAGGGTATCTGGGCCCGGCGGACGCCTTGAGTTCGTCAACGGTTTCCGAGCCGTCTCTACTGCCAGATCCGAAAGATAAAATCGAGGAGCAAAATTTCCTGCACGCGGCGATGTTGGCGGTGGACGACGGGCGCACCACGGATGCCCGAACCGCACTCGAGAAAGTTCTGCAGCTGGACGCCGACTTACCTGCGGCGTTGACGCAACTTGGTCAACTGGAGTTGCAGGCCGCCGATTATGCAAACGCAGCGACGCATTTTGCCCGAGCGCGGGCGTTGCATCCTGAGAACGCGACCCTTGCGCTGAATCATGGGGAAGCCTTGAGTGAGCTGGGGGATTTTCACGGCGCAAGGCTGGCGTTGGAAGCGAGCTTAAAGACGAATCCCAGCCAGTACACCGCGCGATTCTTGCTGGGCTCGGCTCATTTCGCTCTTCACGAGTTCACCGCGGCGCAGGACCAGTTAGAAGCAGCTCTGCTGATAAAAAATACATTTGAAGCACATCTGAAATTGGGCCAGTTATTTCTCGCTCAAGAAACATTTGAAGCCGCCCGCCAACAACTCGAAGAAGCGCTTAAGCTCCAGCCCGATAATGCAGAGGCTTACGAGTCGCTTTCCCGCGTTTACACCGGCCTGGGCGATACGGAAAGAGCCAAAAACGCGCAGGCTCGGGCAAGATCGTTAGCGCCACCAAAAACACAGCAGAAATAACTTCGCGACGATTCGGACTGGAGCAGTGCGAATTTATTTCGAAGAACTGGAAACCGTTTTATTTTCGCCGCCTTCAAATATTTCCGTCAACACACGTCCGCGCATCTGTTTTGGTTGTTCGATCCCGTAGATGTGCAGAATCGTCGGCGTCACGTCATATACGCTGGCTTCAAATCCCATCAAGCGCGAATCGTGTTTGATCCCCGGCCCCATCGCAAAAAATGATCCTGGGACGTCGTCGCCATCCGCGAAGTCGTGCTTGGCGATCACCGGCGTGGTCTTTTCGTGATCCATGTGTGCATGTGGATCCTTGTTTTCAAATTCACGCAGCGGCTTGATGCCGTGGTCGGAAATAATAATGACGTAGGTGTTCTCATCGACATGTTTCAGGATGGAGCCCAGCACTTTGTCGAAAGCAATGTACTGGTCCGGGAAAGCCTGCGTGCGCACGCTGTTGATGCTGGCATTGTAGCCGGCGTTGAACGGCGCGATGGGATACAGCCAGTGCCCGGTGCGGTCTTCGCAGGATTGACCCAGCATCGTGAAGTCCGTCGGATGCTTGGTCAGCAAATAATCGAACAGTTTGGTTTGCTGGTCGCGAATCACCTGCACCTTGGTGAGCCAGTTGTCGATCACTTCCTTTTCGTGCCCCTTCAGATCCGACGCTCCGGGCATGCGCTCGCAATCGATATAAAAATCACCAACGTTCTTCAACAGTTCCGGTTGCATGGTCTTGGGGTACACCGCGTCTCCGCCCATCACTTCCGACAATTTTGGCGCGCACAGCACTCCGTCTTCGCAATTCTTGCCGCGCGTCAGCATGCCGCTGATCATGTAGCCGTTCACCGGCATCACCGGGAAGGTAGCAGGCACATTGGCCATCCCGACCGTAATATCGTTCTTCGACAGCACCGACCACAGCGGCTCTTCCTTCAACATGTTGGTATTGGCGGTAATTCCACCCACCAGAAATCCGGTGACGCCGTGCTCTTCCGGTTTGGTGCTGGTAAAAATCGTGCTGTAAACGCGCGGGCAATTGGGTGCGGACACGGTGCGCAGCTTGCCATACGCACCGGTGTTGACGATGCGCTCAAGATTGGGCATTTCGCCTTTCAACAGCAGCGGGCGGATGATATCCAGTTCCATGCCGTTGACGCCCACGACCACAACGTGCGGACGGGCTTTGGGTTTGTCTTGACTCTGCGCGCGTAACGTCGTGGCCGCGGCAAATAACAATACGAATAAAGGGAATAGTTTCCTCATGAATTCAATACTCCAGAAAACAGGTTGATGCAGGAATTCTACGCTGAGCAGATGGATTAAAGAAGCATAAGGTTGCCCTGCCTCTTAGGCGCCTGACAATTGGATTGCCGGTGGGCACAGCAAGCGCCGATAATTTCGTGACGCTCCATCGACGCGATGGCGCACAATTCAAGGTAATGGTGGCGTACGGCACCAAGAAATTCATACTACAAATTCTTATCCCCACTGTTTAGCGGCGTTGGTCTAACCTCGTCTCGTGTCCCACCTGGGCAGAGCGCCATGCGATGAAGCGTCGGTCCTGACCGGTAAACCCGGCCGGCCGTGCGGCAATCACGGTACCTGGGTTCTCGTCGCCACCATTCTCGGCTCCAGTCTCGCTTTCATCGATGGAACCGTGGTGAACGTCGCACTTCCGGCGCTGCAATCCGGTTTGGGCGCGACCATCAACCAGATTCAGTGGGTTGTCGAATCCTACGCACTCTTTCTTGCGGCGCTGCTGCTGATCGGTGGATCGCTTGGTGATATTTACAGCCGCAGGAAAGTTTTTCTTGCCGGCGTAATCCTGTTCACCGGCGCATCGATTGCTTGCGGCATCTCCAGCAGTATTGTCGCGCTCATCGTCGCGCGCGGAGTGCAAGGCGTGGGAGCGGCTCTTCTCATCCCCAATAGTCTCGCGCTAATCAGCACTTCGTTTTCGTCCGAGGAGCGCGGCCGGGCCATTGGTACGTGGTCCGGTTTCAGTGCGATCACCACCGCTATCGGGCCCGTCGCCGGAGGCTGGCTGGTGCAGCATGGTTCGTGGCGCTGGATATTTTTCATCAATGTGCCGATTGCGCTGATTGTGATTGTACTGCTCATCTGGCGTATCCCTGAGAGCGACACGAAGGAAACTGGCAACCCGCTCGATTGGGCTGGCTCACTGCTGGCTACGCTGGGTCTTGGTGGCATCACTTTTGCATTTGTCGAATCCAACTTGATTGCGGGATTGGCTGGTTTGGGTGCACTCATTATTTTTATGATTGTCGAATCGCGCTCAAAAACTCCCATGCTCCCGCTGACGCTGTTCCGGTCAGCGACTTTCCGTGGTGCAAACTTACTGACGTTTTTTCTATACGCCGCATTAAGCGGCGTTCTGTTTTTTCTCCCACTGGACCTCATTCAGATTCAGGGATACTCCCCAACGCAGGCCGGCGGCGCATTACTTCCATTGGTCGTGCTGATGTTCCTGCTGTCGCGGTGGTCGGGGGGACTCCTCAAGCGCTATCGCGCCAAAACGCTTTTGGTGATCGGGCCATCGATTGCTAGCGCGGGGTTCGCGCTATTCGCAAGGCCCGGTATCGGCGGGTCGTACTGGACTACGTTCTTCCCCGCAATGATCTTGCTCGGTTTCGGGATGGCTATCAGCGTGGCGCCGCTTACTACCGTGGTCATGAGCGCGGCCGACCAACAATATGTTGGCGTGGCCTCGGGAGTTAACAACGCCGTTTCGCGCGTGGCCGGACTGCTGGCCATTGCGGTGCTCGGATTAACGCTGAATGCCATTTTCAATCGTTCGCTCAATCGAAAAATGAATGCGATGTCGGTTACGCAGGCGCTTCGCGCGGAGCTCAATGCGCAGCGGCCTAAACTTGCCGCCGCCCAAACAGGCGATGTCCGCGGCCGCGAAATTATCAAAGAATCCTTCGTGGCAGGCTATCGAATTGTGGTGTTCATCGCGGCGGGGCTGGGACTGCTCAGCGCGCTGACCGCGCTGGCGTTGATCAGTAACGAACCCAAGACCACGAGCTAGTCGCAGGATCATTCATCCTCCGACTGGTTGCGGGAAGCTGTGACTTTTGCCAGTCTACCGGGGCCATGGACAAGAGATCATTCCTCAAGTTGATTTCCGCAGCAATGTCCGCACCGGCGTTATCTCCCCTGCTGTCGTGGGCGGCGGCAGAAAAACTAAAAAATTGGGCGGGAAACATAGAGTACGGTACCGATAAGATTTTCGCCGCCACTTCGGTGCAGCAGGCCCAGGATTTTGTCCGTAAGCACGCCCGCATGAAGGTGCTTGGCACGCGCCATTGTTTCAATCACATTGCGGACAGCGCTGAGAATTTTCTCTCGCTGAGGTCGATGGATACGGTTATCGCGCTCGACTCGCAAGCGCGCACCGTGACAATTCCCGCCAATATGAGCTATGGCCAACTCGCGCCGTATCTCCACGAACATGGCTTTGCGTTACACAACCTTGCTTCCCTGCCGCATATCTCCGTGGCCGGCGCCTGCAGCACCGCCACGCACGGGTCGGGAGAGAAAATCGGTAATCTTTCCACTTCGGTGGCGGGGTTCGAAATGATCACTGCATCCGGTGACCTTGTGAAACTCTCGCGCAAGCAAGATGGGGAAAAGTTTCTGGGCGCGATGGTGGGCCTGGGAGCGTTGGGGGTGATCACGAAACTCACGCTCGACCTTCAGCCTACCTTCATGATGAAACAGTACGTGTACGAAAATCTTCCGCTGCAACAGATGCAGGATCACTTCGACGCCATTGAAGCCAGCGGCTACAGCGTCAGCCTTTTTACCGATTGGCAGAAAAAACGGGTGAACGAAGTGTGGGTCAAAACCCGTGTGGAACCCGGCCAGGAGTTTAAAGCCACGCCCGAACTATTCGGCGCCAAGCTGGCTACGAAAAATCTTCATCCCATCGCGGAACTATCCGCTGAAAATTGCACCGAACAAATGGGTGTGCCGGGCCCGTGGTTTGAGCGGCTGCCACACTTCCGCATGGGATTTACTCCCAGCGCCGGCGATGAGTTACAGGCGGAATACTTCGTTCCGCGCAAAAATGCCGTGGAAGCGATTCTCGCCGTCGAGCGTATTCGAGACCAAGTGACTCCGCACCTGTTCATTACCGAGATTCGCACCATCGCCGCCGATGATTTCTGGATGAGTCCCTGCTACAAACAGCCGTCCGTGACCATCCATTTCACCTTGAAACCGGACTGGCCGGCGGTCAGCAAACTGTTACCGGTTATCGAACGCGAGCTCGCTCCATTTGACGTCCGGCCGCACTGGGGGAAACTTTTCACGATGGTTCCGGAACAATTGAAGGCCAAGTACTACAGGCTTCCGGAATTCATCGAACTCAGTAAAAACTATGATCCTCACGGAAAATTCCGCAACGAGTTCCTGAACACCAATATTTTTTCCTGAACGAACTTTCCGGCGAATGTCTTATTCTTCGCCGATGTCTTCGTTCCATGTAGCAGGATTAGCAAGAATATAGTCCGCGAGCATGTCGATGCATTCTTGTGAGTTCAGATCGATTACGTTTACTTCCAGCGAACGCAGCCAATCGATTCCGCCCTGAAAATTCCTGCTCTCCCCAACGATCACAGTGCCGAATCCGAATTGGCGGATCAGCCCGCTGCAGTACCAGCACGGAGCAAGTGTCGTCACCATGATCAGCTTGCGATAACTTTTCTGCCGGCCTGCTTTTCGAAACGCGTCAGTTTCTCCGTGCAGCGACGGATCGCCGAGTTGCACGCGCTGGTTGTGTCCCGCTCCGATCAGCTTTCCGGTCTCATCAAAAATGGCCGCGCCGATCGGGATTCCCCCTTCTTTAAGGCCGAGCCGCGCTTCTGCTATCGCAATCTCCAGCATGGAACTTTGATCGGCAAATGAGGTCATGACTCCTTCGCATCGGACAGGCGGCGAGCCTCCAACCGGGGTGTTATATCATTCTCAACAAGCGATGAAGGGATACCCGGAGAGGAGCACCGGCGATGTCTGAAGAACTCATGCGCCGCGCCATCGCCCTGGCGTTCGATAACATCCGCAGCGCACAAGGCGGCCCGTTCGGCGCGCTAATCGTGAAAGATGGGCGTGTGCTGTCCGAGGGCACCAATCGCGTCACTGCCACGAACGATCCCACTGCGCACTCCGAAATCGTGGCGATTCGCGAAGCTTGTCGCGCGCTGGGAAACTTTCAGCTCAGCGGCTGCGATCTATATTCGACTTGCGAGCCCTGCCCCATGTGCCTGGGAGCCATCTATTGGGCGAGGCCCGCGCGTGTTTTCTACGCTTGTGTGGCTGCGGACGCGGGTGCGGCTGGATTTGACGACGCCCTTATTTATGAAGAGCTCCGGCGTCCCCTCTCCGCGCGCCGTTTGCCGATGAAGCAGCTTCTTCGCGGAGAAGCTCTGGAGCTTTTTTCACAATGGAATCGCCAGGGAAACAAAACCGCCTATTAGCCGCGCCAATCAACGGTGGCGAATGGGCGATTTTGCTTATTCCGTCTTTTTGCCGAACATCCCGCCCACTTCCGCGGCCATCGTTTTCGCTTCGGCAGCCCAGCCGGCACCCCCCGCGATCGAACCGTTAACGAGGTAATTGTTCAAGGCTTCGGCGAGGGGAGCCGGCAGCCTTTCCTTCAAATGGTTCACCACGACGATTGCCACTTCCTGAGCCTTCTCAGGCGGGAGCGACGTCTTTTCACTAAGCATTCGGACTAGCTCCGCCATCATAAATGCCTCCATTTTTCTAAGTCATTTGCGACTAGCATCTTTTGTAGCGGGCCTAATCGTGTTTTCACCGAACCGTCTATTTCGCGGCCTTGCCAAAAATGAGCCGCAAACCGGTGGACAACAGGAAATCGTTTCCCTTGATTCCAAAGGGCGGATTGCTCAGGTAGTTGTCGGCAAAAGTAACCTGCCAGCCCAGCCAGTTGTTCAATTTTGTGGATACCGCGGAATTGAACGAGAAACGATAGCCGCTCGGCCCGCTGATGTTCGGGTACACCGTGAAGTTTTCGCTCACCGTAGTGCGCTTTCCCAGAGTGGTATTCAATTCTTCGCCAGCCAGCAGCTCGGCGTTTTTCTGAGTCACGGCAGCAAAATCAAGAGTGTCTGGCGGAGGCGCCGGATTCGCCAGTGAATACGCCGAAAAATATTCCTGGTTGTAACCAGCGCCGCCAAATACGTCGAAGGTCGTGACCTTGGTCTTTATGACGTGATAGCCCGCGCCGCCGGCAATCACGTTCTGCAGGTCGAGGTGTTGCAGTTGGTTGGAGTTGAAATCCGTCAAGCCAAAAACAAAAAATCTCGGGCTGAGGTTAACGTCGCCTCGCACGCCGCCCTGAATCTGGTGCGCGATGGTCTGGCTGGGCGAAGTATTGTCGTTCTTGCCGTAAATCGCGGTGGTGTACAAAGTAATTTTATCGCGGTCCGTCTGTCGAATGGCCTTACCGGCCAGCGAGAACGAGATAGTCGCGGAATTGCCGCGCGTCAAGCTCAGCCCGGTGTCCAGCAATCCGCTCCAGGTGTCCAGCAGGTGGGGATGTCGCAATCGCTCCATGGCGGCGTCGTATTCGGCCTGACCGGAATCGGATCGTATCACCTCAATCGATTCCTTTGAGGCCGTCACCTCTCCCGAAGTTGGCGTAGCCACTTCAATGCGGCCATTTTCCGTTTTTACCGGTCCGACCAATACCTGCCCGCCTTTCAAACCGATGTGTAAAGGTTGCGACGATGTGATGCCTTCGACGGCCGCCCACTGGATCGTAACGTCGCCAGCGGCTTCCGTCTTGATCAGCAGCGCTTTAGTGTCTGATTTCAAGATTGCCCCGGTAATCCGGTCTCCATTCTTCAAAGTCACCTGGTCTGCAAAGGCGCCGGCGCCGAGCAGAAAAGTAGCCGTCATCAATATCGTGAATTTCTTTACTTTCTCTTTCATATCTCTTACCAAATCCTCCATTGTGTTTTGTTGATATATCGGGCGCGGACATTCCGCCCTAAGTGGGAGCGGTGGAAACTTCTGACGCAGAAAGACTGACGTAGGCATTCTGAACGACGCTATGCGAAGTTGCTACATCCAATTGATGCGACCAGTTGTTTGGAATTGCTGATCTGTCTCGGACTCCAGATACGTTATACGTATCTTCCTGCCGTCTGGCTTACGAAATTGGCGGTGCCGAGCGATTTGTATAGCCGGTCATTTCCAGGTAGCCCGACCCGCCAATCGGCGAGCCTGACCGTTTGCCGTGGAGCACGATGGCGCCTTCCCAGTAAGTCGGAGTAAATCGGGAACCGCTGGCCAGCTCCTGCGAAGGCAATGGTGTTTTGGCTTCCAGTTCAATCCCCAGCCTGGGTACAGAAATCTTCCATTGGACTGGATACCTGGCGCCCGAAGCGCGGCTTTCCCACGTCTCGCCCGTCGGCTGAAGAATGAAATCCGACTCACGAAGATGCGTGGAGTTGCCCTGCGGGTCAATGTAAGTCCCCGCGGAGAACGGATCAATCGAACCATCTTTGCGCCGGATATGAAAAAGCATCAACTCGGAGCGGTCCTCGAGCTGCAAACTAAGCCAATCCCAGCCTGCTTGATCGGGTGCGAGCTGGTGGGTGAAAAATTCGTGGTCCATCCACGCCAGTCCCGAAACGGAAATTGTTTTCGCATTTAAGGTGATCGTACCTTTGGTATCGAGTCGCGTGAGGGATATGTAGTGCGACGCGCGTCCGGCACCCTCGGCCTTTTGACTCACGCCATTTTCTCCATGAATCACCGGTGGCTTTTCCGAACGCATCGAGAAACGCAAATCAAAATTGTCGCTGATGGCTTGCAGCTCCTGGTCCGAACCCTTCCACTGGATATTCCAGTTGGCGTTCCAAATGCGTTGCGCAGTTTCGTCAACGCCCGCCACGCCCGGCCCCGAACGATTCGTTCGCTCCACATGGTAAAAGTGGCCATCCGTAAGATCGCTGAGTGCCAGGTGTGCGAGATAAATGTCCTGAACGTCCCACGCACTGAGATTTGAAAGGTCGCGCGAGACTGCCTGGCGAAAAAACGTCAATTCGAATCCAAAGCGATGGCCATCCACGCTTTGCAGATTTCCTGTGTAGTACCACCATTCGGTTTCGAAATCGGGGTGATTGAAGTGATCGCGAGGAAATGAATAGTGATAGCCCGGAAGCGCCACGCGATAATTTTGGGCTGCCGGAGCGGCAGACGAAAAAACCAGGCACGCCGGGCATAAAACTCGCAACATCTGCTGCCATACGCTCTGCAACGCCATCCGCAACGTCACGAGACTAATCCTCATGAATAACCTCGACCGGGTTCAGGCGTGTCGCGATGCGCGCGGGATACAATCCGGAAAGTACCGTGGCGGCATAAACGAACGTGAGCCCTGCCAATAAGATCGTTACCGGCCAGTGGAATCGAATCGTCCAGCCGAACGACTGCTTATTGATGACAAAAATCAGTACGAGTGAAAGAAAATACCCGAGAACAACCCCGGCAAAATTGGCCAGCAGCCCCAGCAGACCGGCTTCCACCAGAATGAGCTTTCTCACCTGCTTCGTCGTTGCGCCAAGAAAAGTCATCAGCCCCAGTTCGCGTCTCCGATCTATGACCAGCGCGAGCAATGCACCGGCGACGCCGATCACCGCAACCAGAACCGCCACCGCTTCCAGTGCATACGTTATTGCGAAGGTGCGGTCGAAGATACGAATAGCTTCGGAACGAATTTCACGGTCCGAAAAAATCAGCAGTCGGTGACCCGCCGCAGCTGCAACAATTTCAGAGCGGACCGCCTCCCCGTCTGCGCCAGCCGCCACATAAACCGCCAGATTGGACGGCGCGGGATCGGGCAGATACCGCAATAGAGTTTCGCGGTCCATCAGGATTTCTCCGCGTTCGCTGGAATAGTCGTAATAAACATCCACAATGCGAAAACTTGCGCGAGCCTCACCCAGCGACAGAGCGATAGTGTCGCCCGTTTTCACGTGATGCTTGGAGGTGAATGGCTCGCTGACTACCACACCGTTGCTCCCGCGCAGCTCCCGCAAAACATCCTCAGAGCGTCGGCCGGAGAAAAAATCGGAGTGGTTATCCGTCCGGTAGCCGGAAAGGTCCGCGCCACCAAGCATGATCGGGCGCCCGTTGTAAGTGATTTCGTACGCGCGCAGGCGATCGATGGCTCCAACGCCGGGCAGCTTCGCAATCGCCGCGACCACCTCAGGCGAAATGGTGGGATGGCGGTCCGTCGCGGGGTCACCGGCTGGCCGGATATACAAATCAGCAGGGAGCTGCTCGGCCATCCAGGCAATCACCGTTTCGCGAAAGCTTCCCACCATGATGCCGATAGACACCATCATCGCGATGGCCGTGGCCAGCGCGGCGATCAGCACCGAGGTTCGCCTTAGTGAGGCGCTCAGGCTGCGCGAAGCGAGCAGCGCTTCCGCGCCGAAGCTGCGTCCGAGCCATGACGACGAAAATCGCATGACCGCGTTGACGAGCGCCGGTATCGACAATGCGCACGCCACAATCAAAAATAATGCCGCGACATATCCGAGCAAAGGTTTGCCAGCCACGGCCGGGGCCCGCGATGCCGCGGCTGCGGCAACTGCAAAAAATATTCCGGCGATCACTTCGCGACTGCTGCGCATGCGAACATCATATTCGCGGCGACCGCGCGCGATGGCTTCCGCAGGCGGAACGAGTGAAGCTTCACGGGCGGGTGCGTAGGCCGAAACGATTACAACGCCGATGCCCACGAGGAATGCGAGCGCTATGGAAGCCGCCGACAATTCAATCGAGCCCGGGCGGCTGCTCACGTACAAAGACTGCACCGTCAATCCCACCAGCTTGACGGTGCCAATAGCCATCAAGCGCCCCAGTGGCAGCCCTAGGAGCGTGCCAATCAGTCCAAAGCTCGCGGCTTCTCCCAGAAATGCCGCCAGCACCATTCCGCGACTCGCTCCCAAGGAGCGCACAATGCCGATTTCCGGGCGGCGCCGCACCACAGAAACAGAAATGGTGTTGTAAATCAGAAAGCCGCCGACGATCAGCGAAATGTAGCTCAGCAGCTTGAGGTTCCACCTGAATGCTGCCAGCATTTGGCGGTTCTCGTTCGTTCCTGCGCCTTGGGAACGCACTTCGATGCCCTCCGGTAACACCGCGCGCAAACGCTGCTCCCATTTGTCGAGTTCCGATTCAACTGGAGCTTTCAGCAAAATCCGATCTACCCGGCCCGCGCGCCCGACTGCACGCTGTGCGGCGGCGATGTCCATAACGATGGCGGATTCGGCGCCATTCGAATCCGGGTAAACACCTCGGACCACGTAATCGCTTTCCCGGTCATTGATCAGCAGGGAAATGTGGTCGCCTGGTTTACGCCGTAGGCTGGCGCCTACCCACACGTTTGCCGGATCGGAGAGGCAAGTGAGTGGAGTGTCAGCCGATTCCGGTGTATTGCCGCATCCGTCCATAAAAGAATTGGAGCCGCCACCCGGCTGTGACGTCCGCCCGGAGAAACTTCCGCCTTCCGCGATGAAATCTATCCCGATGAGCGGCAATGTTTGTTTTGTATCGTGAATAACGGCGAAATCTTCAATCCGCGGCGAACTTCGCAATGCATAAGGCAGCGTCGAAACGATTCCCACCAATGCTTCGGGAATGCCTCCGGATGCTTTTATCTCCAGATTGTTATCGCCAGACAGGGTTTCCATGGAGGAGCGAAAAGATCCGGCGGCGGCATTGCCGGCTAGGTCAATAGCCAGTACCGCCGCGACGCCCAGGGCGATTCCCACAACCGTCAGAGCGGTCCGCATCGGTTCGCCGAACAACGGCCTCACCATCAGGCGGTAAAAGAGCTGAAGCATGGTCTATAAACCGCGATCGATCTTCATGATTTTTCCGTCGCTCATGCGCACAACGACATCCGCGAGTTCGGAAGCCTCCGAGCTATGCGTGGCCATCAGCAACGCCGTGCCATGCTCGCGCGTGAGCCGTCTCAGCAACTCAAGAATGATATTTCCCGTGACCGTATCCAGGTTTCCGGTCGGCTCGTCCGCCAACAGAATTTTGGGAGAGTGGACAAGCGCCCGCGCAATGGCTACACGCTGCATTTGGCCGCCAGAAAGCTGATGCGGTAGCCGCTCGCCGAAGCCATCGAGTTCCACCCACGTCAATCGTTCGCGAGCCACTCTCCGCCCGTCAGATTTGCCTGCCAGGAGAAGCGGCAGTTCAACGTTCTCGAAGACCGAGAGAGTGTGCAGGAGTTGAAAGGATTGAAATACGAAACCAACTTTTTCGCGGCGTATTCGCGTCAGTCCCGCTTCCGGCAATCCTGAGGTTGAAATTCCGTCGATCAAAACCTTCCCGGCTGTAGGAAAATCCATTGCGCCGGCCAGATTGAGCAGTGTGGACTTTCCGCAGCCGCTGCGTCCTACCAGCGTGACAAATTCGCCGGCCTCCATGTCCAGCGTGACACCGTCGAGCGCGCGCACCAGCTGGCCGTCGCTCCGATAATTTTTTGTGACATTTTGCAGTGAAAGAATGGGCATCAGGGTTAATTTGCGAAAACTGAACGGGAGCGATCCTTTGTGGGCTGCAGTGAAAGCGCGGGCGGAATTTCAGCAGCTCTTTCTATCATCTCGCACTCCAGCCGATTCCGGTAATTGCTTGACACCTAGTTAAATAGGAAGTAAAAGTAACTAATCGAAAGTAGTCGAAACCTGTCGAATTGCGGTCTGTCTAAGATGAAGTCGCTATGAAAATCGAGGCGCGAGGAATTCTATCTCTGCGGTTGGCCGCTTGGGCCGTTGATGCGCTGTTTTGCTGCGCCAGCCTGCAAGCGCTGTCAAGAGAAACTGTTTTATTCTCCGCGCGGCCCGCTTCGTCCGGTGGGAGTTGATTTCTCCTGGCGAAGCCGGAATTATGACAGCCATCAACGCTCCGCCCACTGTAATAAGCAATATCGCTTCCGTGGATGGCACTCCGCATATCTTCTTCGCAAATTTCGCCGCTCTCGTGCAAATTGCCGCTTTCACTGCACAGTTAGGCGTGCGAACCTCTATCCCCACTGGTACCCATCAAACTCTGCGCGCGCTTCCGTTTCTGAAAGAAGCTCGATCGGTCCACCTCCAGCGTGTCGGCGATCGTGATATTTTTGGGCCGCCTAGGCTTGAACGTGGCGCCGTGGCGGGTTTGCGGAACCGGGGCCGGTTCATTGATACTTTTCCGGGCCATGCTGTCGCCGTATGACCGGCTCCCTTATGAAGGATAACGATACGCAGATTTCAAGCGGTAAACGAAAGGGCCTGGACGCGCTATCGGATAGCCGCGGCGTAATTGCCGCGCTGGCAATCGACCAGCGCGGCGCATTGCGTAAACTGTTTTCCGCGGCGACCGGTATGGAGCCGGGCCAGATACCGCGTGAAAACCTGGAGAAATTTAAGGAAGCGGTCAGCCGAATCCTGACTCCTTACGCCAGCGCAATTCTGCTCGACCCAGAGATTGGCCTCACAGCTGCCGGGCAGCGGGCAAAGAATTCCGGATTGCTTCTTGCCTACGAGCAAACCGGTTTTGACAAGTTCGTTCCCGGCCGACTGCCGCGACTTTTGGATGGCTGGTCGGTGCGAAAACTGGTCGCTGCGGGCGCGAACGGAATAAAAACTTTACTGTACTATTCGCCTTTCAGCGCACCCGCTGTCAACGAGCAGAAACAGAACTGGGTGCAGCGCGTTGGCGAAGAGTGCGCGGCGGAAGACGTGGCTTATTTTCTCGAGATTGTTGCTTATCACGACGACATGGACGAAAAAAGCCGCGAATTTGCGCAGGTCAAGCCCGAGGTTGTTACGCGCGGTGTCGAAGAATTCTCAGGCTCGCAATATCAGGTGGATATTTTAAAAGTGGGCGTCCCTGTGAATATGAATTTTGTCGCTGACTCGGGGACAGCGACTGCGTCTGCGGCGTATACCCGCGAACAAGCCAAGGAATACTTTCGCCAAGCTTCCGCGGCAGCACGAAAGCCTTTCATTTACCTCTCCGAGGGCGTGAGTAACGAGTTGTTCAGCGAAACTCTTGCGCTGGCCGCCGAGGCGGGGGCAAATTTTTCAGGCGTCCTGTGCGGCCGGGCCACCTGGAAAGATGGCGTGCCGGTTTTCGCCGAGCGGGACATGAATGCTTTGGAAGACTGGCTGTCCAGTGACGGTGTAAAAAATATTCAACGGGTCAATGCTCGGTTGTCAGCAGCAAAACCGTGGTTCCGGTTTTTCGACACGGCTACCGGCACGGCGGTAACGAGCTGACGCGATGGTTAAACGTGCCTTCGGTCCGTTCTGGTGTGTGAGCCTGAATCCGGCAATCGACAAACGCGCGCGCGTGACCAACCTGGCGCCAGGCCGTGTAAACAGAATCAGCGAAGTCCGCGCTGAGCCGGGCGGGAAAGCTGCGCATGTTGCCATGGTGCTGCGAACCTTGGGAGCTGACCCGCTGTGGTTCGGTTTTGCCGGTGGCAGCACCGGAGAAAACTTGCTTGAGGGACTACGTAATTTGGACATCCGCGTTCATCCCGTGAAAGTCTCGGCAGAGACAAGAGTGAATTTGGAGATCATCGACGATCGAGGTGTGGTCACCGAATTACTCGAACCTGGCGCCGCCATTGCTCCAGAAGACTGGAACAGCTTTTTTGAAGTATGGGAAAAAATGCTTGCTCAGGAAAAAACGGCCGGAACGGTAATCGCGTCAGGAAGCTTGCCCCCCGGTGCCGAACAACGCGTTTACTCGAAGCTCACGGAGTTGACGCACCGTCACGGGCATAAAATGTTTCTGGACACGAGTGGAGAGCCGCTGCGTCTCGCTTTAGGCAATGGTCCGGGGTTTGTGAAACCAAATCGCGAAGAAGCGGAATTGCTGATGGGCGAAAAAATTCCCGATAGCCACGCGGCGAAAGCCGCCGTCAAGCGACTCATTGAACTCGGCGCTAAAAGTGCCGTGGTCAGCCTTGGTCATCAAGGCCTGGTTTGGCAGCCGGCATCAGAGCAGAGTGTGTACCATGTCGAGCCAGCCCACGTGGACGCGAAGTCCAGCGTCGGCAGTGGGGACGCCACCGTGGCGGCGTTTGCCTATGCAGATTCAGCCGGATTTGGCGTGGAGCAAACTTTACGGTTGGCGGCAGCCACTGGCGCGGCAAATTGTCTGGCTGATACGCCGGGCCGAGCGCGCGAAAGCGATATTCGCAGATTAGAAACTTTAGCGCACATCGAACAACTGGATTAGCAAAAATAGGATTTCGGGTGTAAGGAACGATGCTGAACGAAGAACGCAGACGCGGGATATTGGAACTGTTGCAGAGCGACGGACGCGTGGTTGTCCGTGACCTGTCCGATCGTTTCAAAACCTCCCTAATCACTATCCGCAAGGACCTGGAATTCCTGCATCACCAGGGGCAGCTCGAGCGCACCCATGGCGGCGCGCTGCCGTTACGCTCCGGCGCCTTGCAGGACCGCAGCCTGCAGGAAAAAGAACGGCTGCATCGTCACGACAAATTGCGCATCGCCTCTTCTGCCGTGCGCATGATTCGCGAGGGCCAGGTCATCATCCTGGATTCGGGCACCACCACCACCGCCATTGCGCGCGCCTGCAAGCAATTTCGCAGCCTCACGGTCATCACCAACGGCACGAACATCGCCGAAGAGCTGGCCGGTACTTCGGTGGAAGTGATTCTTACCGGCGGAACGTTGCGCAAAAATTCTTTTTCGCTGGTCGGGCCGCTGGCGGAAGAATCTCTGCGGCAACTCAGCGCCGATATCCTCTTCCTCGCCGTGGATGGTTTCGATACCCAGTACGGGTTGACCACGCCAAATCAGTTGGAGGCGCGGGTAAATCGGGTGATGGCAAAAACGGCGCGCCGCACCATCGTGGTGTGCGACTCCAGCAAATTTGGACGCAGAAGTCTGTCTCTTATCATGCCGGCCAGTGCTGTGCATGAAACGATCACAGACAAAAAGATCGGTAAATCCCACTTGAAAAGTTTACGAGAGGCAAATATCGAAGTGACGCTGGTTTGAGCCGGCGCGCTATCGGCTTCAATGTTTTTGAGGTTTCGGGGACCCATGGAGAAGATCAAAAGCGCTGCTCAAGGTTCGGGAACAATGCAGGAAATCATGTCCCAGACGCAGGCCTGGCGTGAATCGCTGCTCGATTTCAAGTCCAGTACCACGCTTCGGACTATCCTCGACAAAACCAGTTCGCGAACCGAGTGCCTTTTTGTGGGGTGTGGAACCAGTTTTTATTTGGCCGAAGCGGTAGCGGCATCCTGGAAAACTCTTACCGGCCAGTCTGCCCGCGCGGTCGCGGCGTCGGAAATATTGTTGTTTCCCACTCTGACCTTTCCTTCGTCAGCTAATGTGCAGGCGGTGGTGATTTCCAGGTCAGGCAGTACCTCGGAAGCTGTTCGCGCTGGCGTAGTACTGCGTAACGAGCACCAGATTCCGACGCTCGGTTTGACCTGCACGCCAGACTCCCCGCTCCAATCAGCTTGCGAGTTGACCATACTGATTTCATCCGCGGACGAAACCAGCATGGTGATGACGCGCTCGTTCACCTCAATGCTGCTGGTTATGCAATATCTGGCAGCATCTAAAAGCGGTAATAAAGACTTCTGCGCTGGCCTCGAAAGACTGGCCGATCAGTTTGCTCCTTCGTTGCGGACCTTCGCCGAAAACCTGGATGCTTTCACGGCCATGCGCAGTTTTGAAGATTACGTTTTTCTCGGCCAGGGCCCGTTCCACGGAATCGCTCGCGAAGCAGCGCTGAAAGTGACGGAAATGTCCTGCTCATACAGCCAGGCTTACCACACGCTGGAGTTTCGCCACGGGCCCAAATCGATTGTGAGCGCTTCGACCTGCCTGACTTTCTTCGTCAGCGAACAGGGTAAAGATGCCGAAACTGAAGTGCTCGCCGAAATGAAAGAGCTTGGCGGTGTGATTCTGACGGTTTGCAACCATGCCAACGAAACCATTAGCTCATCGAGCGATCTGGTATTCGAACTGGGAGTGGACGTTCCGGAACTAGCCACCCTGGCCCCTGCTATCGTGCCCGCGCAAATGTTGGGATGCTACACCGGCATCAAAAAAGGCTTGAACCCCGACGCACCTAAAAATCTGACCCGCGTGGTCCTGCTCGATTAACCGTGGAGCATCCACCAAAAACATTTGACGTAGGTGTGGTTGGCGAACTTAACCTGGACATTATTTTGTCCGGGCTTCCGGAAAATCTGGAGCTGGATCGCGAACATCTCGCGTCGGAAATGAATGTCACCCTGGGCAGTTCGTCCGCTATCTTCGCTCACAATCTGGCTTTGCTTGGTAACAACGTCGGTTTCAGTTCGGCTATCGGAACCGACGCGTTTGGAGAAATTTGCCTTCACCGGCTCGGCGGGAGCGGTACGGATTTATCCAGCGTTCGGCGGTTTCCTGGCAAACAGACCGGCCTGACCGTCATTCTCCCCAGGGGCGCGCGGCGCTACATACTCACCTATCCCGGCACAATTGCGGAATTGCGTTACGAAGACCTCGATCTGGATTACGTCTGCCGTGCGCGACATTTCCACCTGTCCTCGTATTTTCTTCAGCGCGCGTTACGACCCAGGGTTGCCGGCCTCTTCAGGCACGTTAAGCAAGCCGGACTTACCACCTCGCTGGACACCAATGATGATCCGACCGAGGAGTGGGCTGAAGATTTATCTTCGGTGTTGAAATACGTCGATGTTTTGCTACCGAATGAGCACGAAGCCTGCAAGATTTCGCGCGCCAACGATGTGCAAAGCGCGGCACGTTTTCTCGCTGAGCGCGTGCCGCTGGTTGTAATCAAGCGCGGCGCGCACGGCGCCATGGCGCAGCGTGGCAGCGATGTATTTTCCTCGCCGGCGCAGCAAGGCGCCGCGGTTGACGCTGTAGGCGCGGGTGACAGTTTCGATGCTGGCTTCATTCATCAATATATTCGCGGGGCAAAAATCGAAGATTGCCTGAGGTTCGGCAACATTACCGGAGCGCTCTCCGTCACCCGCGCGGGCGGCACAGAAGCATTCCGCGATAAACCCCATCGAGAAAGTTTCCTGGAAAAGAATTGGCCAGGACAGACGGCTTCGGCGGAACGCGGATAGTCCGGTGTTTATTTATTACTCGAAGCTGAACCGGTCTGCGGCGTTGCCTGAAGCAGCAGGCTCCCAGTGAAGACCGCATCAATTTTCGCGGTCGGCCCGCTGACCGTCCCGTAGTCCTTGTTATTCACGTAATCTACAACTTTGTAAGACTCGGCCTTCAGGCCGCGCAATTCCACCGGACCGTTCCACTCTGATTTTTTATCTGCACCCTTCGCCTGTTTGCCTGCCTTGTCCGCCGCATAGAAGGCATAAAACATGCTTCCGTCTTTTTCGATCGCGTAAGCTTCCGGCGCGTCGTAGCCGTAAACATACAAGTCGAGAAAAGTACCCTTCGAGAGCATTTTCTCGTTGTATAAATCGATCCACTTCTTCCAGTGCGGCTCCTTGCCGGAATTCAAGAACACATTTTTCAGTTTCGGACCGTAATCCGGCCAAGTGAATTTTGTTCCCAGAACTCCGCCAGTCCCGAGGGTGGACGCAAAGTCGCTTCCTATGTCCTGCTCTTTGTCTCCCGCACCGGAAATTTGGGTCAGTTCAACGTGGTCGCCATAGACGGCGGCCCGCGGGCCCAACAATGCCTTGTACATTTTCATGCGTCGGCGTACTTGCACGGATCCCACCGGATCGGCCGTGACCGCCTGATCCATGTAGCGAAACCATGCCAGGCTCGGAGGCGTGCCGCACGGGCAACTTTGCGTGACGCTGGCAGCCTTGAGCCCCCGCGTGGTTTCAAAAATGATTTTGTACACTTCGCCCATGGCGTAAACAGAGTCCATCGGCGATTTGTGGTGGTGTGCGGGGTTGTAGCACGGCGGCGTGGCGTAAATGTTGTCCAGCTTGTGCCCGTCGAAATCCCATTCGTGGATGAAGCGCTCGGTCAGTTGCTTGTAATACGCCTGCACTTCCGGCACTGCCGGACAGAGCGTCGCCAGGTTGCGCGTCATGCGCGCTGCCTTGCCGCTCTTGTCCAGAATCAGCCAGTCGGGATGCTGCTTCACCACCTCGGAGACCACGTATTTGTGCCCGCCGTAACTGTACTTTCCATCTTCGACTGCCAGCGGCAGCCACCACAGCTGCACCTTTATTTTCTCCGCGTGGAAATCGTCCACCATCTTTCGAATGGAGCCGCCGCCAAAAGTATCGGCGCGCGGCTGCCAGTCTCCGTAATCATTGAACCAGCGATCATCAAGCGTCGCCCAGTGAATCCCGAGTTCTTTCAATTTGGGAACTGTCGCGAGCATTTGCGCCGGCGTGACGTCCGATTCGTAGCCCCAGCCGCACCAGCTCACTGCGTAGTTCTCATCATTATTTTTGGGCCGCGCCAGTCCTTCGCGCTCCACCGCGTTTGACCACATGCTCAAGGGTTCGTAATAGTCGCCTTTGTAAACGGCAACAAATGTCCGGGGAGTTGAATATACTTCCCCCGGTTTGAGCACCGTGTTAGCCGGAAAAGTTACTCCGGCAGCTACGCGGCCGTCCTTGGTGGTGTTCACCGGAATTGAAATTATCAGCGGCAGCGTTTCAATATGCCCGATCGCTTCACCCATCGTGCGCGTCCAGAACGCCACCACCGGAATTCCCCCGCCCACGCGGCCAAGATCGTCTTTCGTGTCCACCGGCGCGCCAAACGGATTTTGCTGCTCGAATTTCGCGGGTATGGGCAGAACGTCGTCTTTTCCCCACTTCAAACTGGACCCGAAGAACGACCACATTTCGTGGGGGGCCGCTGTCGCATCGGCCAGGGAAGCATTTAGCCGATGATTCTGCAACAAAACACTTTCGAGCGAAACATCTTTGGTTCCCCCATTCCGAAAGGAGGCTGACAGCAGCGCCAAGGCCGGAAAATCGTCATAAACCTCGAGTGTCAATGTTTCCGAGAGGTTCGTGGACCTGCTCAATCCCATAACGTCGACTTTTTTCCCCAGCCGCCCGAGTTTTCCCTGGGTGTCCGAGATCTGCGCAGTGGTCAAATCGAACGCCATATCTCCAACGTTCTTATGTTCGGCCGTAAATCTCTGCCCGCCCGTGCTGTCCGGGTCATCCAAGCTGACGCTGCGCCCGTCCACTTTCATGCTGCTCTTCAAATAGCCGGACGATGTCAGGACAAATTCCGCCACAGTGCTCTGAAGATGGATACCATCAGCGTCATTGCGAACCGTGAGCGTTGAATTCTGAGCGGGCACTGCGGAGGAAGACGCCTTCTTGTCGTTTGTTTTGCAACCCGCGGCATGCAGTAGCATCAATGCCGCTACAAGCAGCACCGTGAAAATGCCAAGCCTGTACGGATTGAATGGTGATGAAATTCCTGCATTCTTCATGCACTCTCCGTCCGCACCAAAGAACTAAACAATCCTGGTCAACCCGGAGATTGTACTCGTAAGAAGAATCAAACGAAATAAAAAGTAATCAAACGAAATACAGCTAACCTGTGCTGCATTTCCCTTGCTAAACCTTTACCCTGAAAATGGACGCACCCTCATTTGAGAATGGATGGGCGATGAGAACGCAGGTGGGAATTGTTGGAGCGGGACCCGCGGGCCTGTTGCTGTCGCATATCCTGCATCTGCATGGCATCGATTCCGTCGTGATTGAGGCCAAGACCCGCGCCTATATTGAGGAGCGGGTACGCGCGGGTGTCCTCGAGCAGGGTACGGCCGACCTGCTCACTGAAGTTGGCGTCGGCCAGCGCATGAAAGCCCAGGGCCTGGTGCACGGAGGAATTGAACTGCAATTTTCAGGCCGGCGGCATCGCATTGATTTTCAGGAACTCACCGGCGGCAAATCCGTCACCGTCTACGCCCAGCACGAAATCTTAAAAGACCTCATCACCGCGCGCCTCGCCACCGGCGGCAAAATATTTTTTGAAGTGGGTGATGTGAGCATCCACGACTTCAGGGACGCCAACCCGTCCATCCGCTTCACCGCGAACGGCAAGTCCGAGGAGTTGAGCTGCGACTTTATTGCCGGCTGCGACGGTTTCCACGGCATCTGCCGCCCCTCGATCCCCAACGGCATACTTCGTCAATTCGAGCGCGAATATCCCTTCGGCTGGCTGGGCATTCTGGCGGAAGCGCCGCCTTCTTCGCACGAACTCATCTACGCCCATCACGCCCGTGGATTCGCGTTGCTCAGCATGCGCTCGCCAAAAATCTCTCGCCTCTATATCCAGTGTCCTCCGGACAACGAAATCGCGGCCTGGCCGGACGAAAAAATCTGGCAGGAACTGCACGCCCGTCTCGAAACCGTTGACGGCTGGAAACTGGTGGAAGGCCCAATCATCCAGAAAGGCATCACTGGTATGCGCAGTTTCGTGGTCGAGCCCATGCAGTACGGTAAGCTTTTTCTGGCCGGAGATTCCGCGCACATCGTGCCGCCCACCGGTGCGAAGGGCCTCAATCTCGCGGTGGCCGACATTCGTGTATTGGCAAGGGCTCTGGAAAAATTTTATGCGTCCGGCAGCTCGGAATTGCTGGAGAAATATTCCGAAACTTGCCTGCGACGCGTATGGAAAGTACAGCGGTTTTCGTGGTGGATGACTTCCATGCTCCACCGCTTCGACGACGATAATCCCTTCGACCAGCGCCGGCAACTCGCCGAACTCGACTATGTCACCAGCTCCCGTGCCGCCTCGCAATCCCTTGCCGAAAACTACGTAGGCCTGCCTTTCGACTGACGCCCTGGTGACGGCCTACGGGGTCACAACAACGGGAAGCTCGACAAATGTCGCCGCGCCAGGCGCGTGATAAATCCGCTGCGTGGCCTTGCGATAGTCGCCCGGTTTCGCCCAGAAAATATTGGGCACAAAAGTTTGTGGGTTGCGATCGTAAAGAGGAAACCACGTGGACTGGATCTGCACCATGATCCGGTGGCCCGGCAAAAAAACGTGATTCGCTGTTGGTAACGCGAAGCGATAAAGCAGCGGCTTGTCTGCAGCTATTGCTTTTGCGTTCTCCAGGCTTTCGCGATAGCGTCCGCGAAATATGTCGGCGGAAACCATCAGTTGATAGCCGCCCATTTCCTGTTGAGCCCCCACTTCATCGGGATAAAGATCAATCACTTTCACCACCCAGTCGGAATCCGTGCCGCTCGTCGAGGCTACCAGGTTGGCGATCGGCTGACCGCTGATTTTCAGCGGCGCGCTTAGCTCATCAGAAATAAATACCACCACATCCGGCCGGCCTGAAACGCCACGCTGGTCATCCACGAGCCAGTTGGCCCAGGGCACGTTATTCGCGAAGCCCATGGGATGGCTGGGACGCCCGCTGAAGGGCACGGGCTTGGCGGGATCCGAGACGTATTCCTCAAAAGAATTTTCATTTGTAGCCGGCGCCGCGAAAGCCAGCTTGAGTCCGGCGCCCACATACAGCGGCGTCGGTCGCACCGAGCACCCGTTAGCGCATCCCGAGGGCCACGCGGACAATCGCCTCCAGGTATTGGTGCCGGTTTCGAAAGCGGTAACTTGTGACACGTCCGCTTTAGGCGCGCCGTCCTTCAGGTATTGCGCGAGAAATGGAGCCAAAATTTCTCGACGGAAATAAAGCCCGGTGTCGCTCCCGAATTTCAACGTGCCCAACGAACTGCCATCGCCGATCTCTCCTCCGTGATGCCACGGTCCCATCACCAGAAAAACTTTGTCGTTGCCGGTATCGTTTGGCTTGATGGCTTTGTAGACCGCCGGCGCGCCGTAAATATCCTCTTGATCCCACAGGCTGTGAACCAGCATGGTGGGAACTTTCAGCGGTTGCGCCGCAAGAATTTTGTCCATGGCCTGCTGCTGCCAAAAGCTGTCGTACGACGGATGCGCCAGCAGCTTGGTCCAGTAGCCCATCTGTTCGAGTCCATGGCGCCGTCCAAGTTCTCCGGCGGAGCCGGCTCGCAGATACATGTCGTAATCGTCGTAGCTGCTGGTCCACCAGTGCTCGTCATTTTTTCGCGTGCCTTGCTGTTCGTAGATGTACGGCATGTTCAGTTCGCGGAAGGCGCCGTTGTGAAACCAGTCGTCGCCTCTCCAGCCGTCCACCATGGGGTTCATGGGCACGGCAACTTTCAGAGCGGGGTGCGGATTAACCAGCGCCATCAGCGGCAGAAAGCCATCGTAGGAAATTCCGAGAATGCCGACCTTTCCATTTGTTTCAGGAATATTTTTCACCAGCCAGTCGATGGTGTCGTAAGTGTCGGTGGAGTGATCCACGGCTGTCGGATTCAGCGCTCCATGAAGCGGGCGCGTCATCACGTAGTCACCCTCGGAGCCGTATTTTCCACGAATATCCTGCATCACCCGGATATATCCGCCTTCCAGAATTACTTCGAGCGCGTTGTCGTAGCCATTCAAACTCGGCCCGAGGTGGGAGCTGTGCGCATGTTCGGTCAGGCTGTCGGCGTCGTACGGCGTGCGCGTCAATAAAATTGGCGCATTCTTGGCTCCCTTGGGCACCAGGATGACGGTGTGCAGTTTTGTACCATCGCGCATGGGAATCATCACGATGCGCCGACTGTAATCAAACGAATCGGTAACCACCCTCAACTCCGCCGGCGTCTCATTCGGCAAGCCGGCCTCACTCGACGAGACAGGTGTCTGCTGAGCCGCGGAAGGATCAGTCCACGCGACGACACCAAGCAGTAGAGTGAGCACACTCGTCGCGGAAAAACATTTGTTTGACATGGATGTTGACCCTCGGGGTTTTGCAGTGGCGGTGAATTATATGCTTGGTTTCGTTAGATCGTAAAGTCGGGTTGCCACCACTGTCTTGGCCCAATAATTCTGTCACCCCTTAACAGCCCGGTGAAAATGTCACCCCATGAACAGGGAGACATTCGCCGTGAGCCAGAAAGAGTTACAACGAGTGGCGGTAATTACTGCTTGCTTGAAGGGAGACGTGGCGTGTGCCAGAGCCGCCGAACTACTGTGCTTGAGCGTGCGCCAGATTAAGCGCTTGAGGAAACGCATGCGCGAAGACGGGGAGGCGGCGCTGGCACACGCCAGTCGGGGCCGGCCTAACCCGCGCCGCCTTCCTGCGCGTATGCGGGAGCGTATCCTGCATCTTGCGCGCACCCGTTATGTGGGTTTTAACGATCATCATCTCTGCGAGAAGCTTGGCGAGATCGAAGGTATTTCGCTCGGCCGGGAGACGCTCCGCCGTCTGCTCCGCCAGAACGGTCTCGGCTCCCCCAAGAAACGGCGCGCTCCTTCGCACCGCCAGCGTCGTCTTTGCCGCGCTCGCGAGGGCGAAATGCTCCTCCTAGATGGCAGTCTGCATCGCTGGCTCGAAGATCGCGGCCCACAACTCACCCTCCTCGGCTTTCTGGACGACGCCACGCGCAAGGTTCCCGTTGCCGAGTTCTTTCCCACGGAAGATGCTCACGGGTATTTTCATCTGTTGCGTCGCTTGCTACGTCGTTACGGCATCCCTCTCAGCTTCTATGGGGACAAGCACGGCGTCTTCGTACGCAACGACGACCACTGGACGGTCGAAGAACAACTCGCGGGGAAACGCCAACCTACGCAGTTCGGTCGCGCTCTTGCGCAACTCGGGGTCACCTACATTCCGGCCAACAGTCCTCAGGCCAAGGGCCGCATCGAGCGCTTGTGGGGCACTTTTCAAGATCGCCTTACCAGTGAACTCCGCCTCGCGGGCGCCACCGATCTGCCCACCGCCAGTGAGGTCCTGCGCCGTTTCTTGCCCGACTACAATCGTCGCTTCGGTCGCGCTCCTCGAGAAACGGAAAAGGCTTGGCGTGCGGCCCCCAAAGATCTCAGTCGCATCTGCTGCTTCCTCCATGAGCGCATCGTTAGCCATGACAATGTTGTGCAATGGGACGGCCGCCGTTTCCAAATCCCGCCGCAACCAAAACGCTTCAGCTTCGCCGGCGCCAAGGTTCAGCTCTGCGAATCACTTCGAGGGAGCATCCAGATCTACTACGGAGACAGCAAGCTTCATCATGCGGACTAACCACGAGGTGACACTTTCATCGGGCCGTTAGGGTGACATTTTCACGTTGCTACAACA
>JALYLI010000144.1 GCA_030774335.1 Acidobacteriota bacterium
ACGTAGACGTGCATGCCCTGATGAATGCCGTCCGCAATGCCAAAGACGGCGAATATGTCACCGTGCAAGGTCCAGATCAGGACGTGCGCGTGGCGAAGCAAGGCGGGCACCTGCTGGTGCATGTGAAGGACAAGAGCAAGGGTGAGCACTCCAAGCGTTCGGAGGTTGAAGTGAAAATTCCCATGCACGTGATCGACGCGCTCCTGAGCGCGGGCAAAGATGAACTGGACATCGCGGCGGCGCTGCACGCTCTTTCGTTGCAGGGTGACACTGAGCTCGTTTCCGTGAAGGGCGACGACAGCACTGTTCGTGTCTGGCTGGATTCGAAGAACGTCGGGGACTAGTTGCACAAAAATTAAAGAATCGGAGGCAGATCAGAACATGCTAGTTGCAAAGATCGCTCTGGGTATGGCCAGTACTGTGGCTTTAGCGACCGTCTACACCTTTCGTGAAGGCGTAATTCGAGTGGATGTGGACGAATTCCGCGACGGAGGTTCGCACGTACATTTCTGGGTGCCGGCTGCCGCGGTCCCGATGGCCGTACACTTCACGCCGCAACGCCATATGGAAAAGGCCGCGGAACATCTACAGCAATTTATGCCCACCATTCGGCAGTTGACCAAGGAACTAGAAAAGTATCCCAACGCCGAGTTCATTGAGGTTCAGGACGAATCGGAGCACGTGCGCGTCCGCACGCACGCTGGGAAGCTGGAAGTTGACGTGACTGGCCCCGGAGAATCAGTCCACGTGGCATGCCCCATCGCCACCATTCAGGATGTGGCGGCTGAATTTGCGGACAATAGACCAGGCGCTTGAATTTTGTATTTTTGAATCATCGCAGGGCCTTATGGGCTCGCCGGCGCATGGGACCGCGACAGATCTATACTCGACGCCTTATTCGGCGTGCTCTTCTTTTACATCGCTCGGTATGAAGTAAATTTCTTCAAACATCGCGTCTTTCTTCCATCCGGCGCGCTGCAGGATGCCCCTGCCGTTCTCCACCATGTTGGGATGTCCACACAGGTACCCTGTTGTGTCTTGCGGTCGTAGTCCCCACAGATCCGCGTATTTGCGCACCAGGTCATCCACGCGGCCCGTTTCTCCACTCCACGCCTCGTCCTCCCATGGGCGGCTGACCGTGGTCACGAAATTCAGCCACGGCGCTTCCGCGGCTACTTTTTCCATTTCATCGCGGTATCCGAACTCCCACGAGCGGCTGCCGCCCTGCACGCAATAAAGCTTGTGTTCGCCGGGCATGGGACTGTCACCGCTCTTCCAGTCGCGATACAGAGTTCGCACATAACTGACGAACGGCGCGATGCCCGTAACGGTTGAAAGCAATAGGTGGTTTTTTCTTCCGCTGCGCAAGTCCAGAGTAAACCGGCCTTTGGAAATTTTGCGGCAAAAAAGTTTGTCGCCCACATTCAGCTTGTAAAGGTGTGGTGTTAGAGCGCCATGAGGCACGAGCTCCAGGAAGAACTCCAGGGTGTTCTCATAGGGAGAGGAGACCAGCGAGTAGGCTCGCTCAATCCGCGCCCCTTCATGTTCGACCCCGAGCGTGGCGTACTGTCCTGCCAGGAACTTGAACGGCCCGCCAGGATCCACGCGGATCAGCCACAGATCCGGGGCGAGATCCTTTCGCTCCACTATTGTCGCCTGATAATGTTTTTCCCCAGGCAGCATTCACACTCCTGACCAAGACACGGCGGTTAGACGGACATTATATTATTCGTAAGCCAAGGCGACGACTGGGTCGTAACTGGCAGCCCGCAGCGCCGGATAGATAGCACCGGTCGCTGCGCCGATCAGCGCCAACATCACTGACGAAAAAATCCACGCTGAAGAAATCAGAATGGTCAGGCCCGGGCTGGTTTGTTTCAAAATGGCTTGAACCAGAAAGGTAAGCGCGATACCCAGGGCTGTTCCGATCAGAGACAAAATAAAAGTTTCGCCCAGCAGCATGCGCACCACATCGAATCGCGAAAACCCCAGCGCCTTCAAAATGCCGATTTCGCGCGTGCGTTCCATAACCAGCGTATGCATATTGAGCAGAACCACCAGAAAACTGATCACGATGCCCAGCGCCACCATCGTTCTGGTGAACGGCCTCAACTGCGGCAAGTTAGACGAAGTCATGAGGGTTACGTACTCCGATAGCGATCGCACGCTGTTCTGAGGATCCAATTTCAAGATTTCCGCACGCGTCCCTTCAGTATCTCCTTTGCTTCTAACGTAAAACATCGAGACCCGTTTCTCGGCCCCCGCCAGGTCCTGCGCGGTCTGCAGGGGAATAAAATATCTTGCGCCTTTGCCATGTGCCACGACGCCACTGATCGTAAATACGTGATTCAAAAGGGTGATTTGGTCGCCCACTTTCAAATGCCGCGTTTGCGCCATGATGTCGTCGGCGATCAGTTCGTCGGGGCCTTCAAATGGCCGGCCGGTGCGAAACAAAAATCCTCGGCTGAGCGCGTTGAAGCGCCGGTAATCGATTCCGTAGACCATCACTAAGTTCTTTGGTTCCGTCAGAATTACCGTTGGCGCTACTTCGTCGACCCCCGGCAATTGCGAAATTTTTTCGCCTAGCGCTTCCTGCATGACCGCGCTGGAAAATGCGAAAAATATCGAGGAGTTTGGCGGCTGCACGAGGATGTCGGCGCCCACGCCTTCGACGCGCTTTCCCCATTCGGATACCACTCCCGAAGTGAGACCCGCAATCATCAGAACCAATATGACTTGTATGGCGATGGCCATGACGCTCAACGCGCTGCGCAGCGGCCGCGTCGCGATACTGCCCCAAAACATCTGCAATAAAGAGAATCGGCCCTCGAAAGTTTCGTTCATGCTGGTGTCCGATGTGGACTGTATCACCGCTGCTCGACGGCCGTCAAAAAAGGTTGGCCATTTATTGCACGAACGATTCCGAAATTCATTCAAAATATTTCTGCACTGTTAAGTTTTGCACACAAGTGTTGATAAGTTTGTGGAAAACGAAGATGAGCGGCAGCTAACTGCACATCCAGCAACACGATTCACCGCTTTGCACAATTTTCGTGCAATCACGAAAATTATTTGCGCCAGAAAACCACATTCGGGGAAAATAATTTCCCCTCGGCCGGGCAATCGTTCCATTTTGGAGACTGTTCACCGACATGCGGTCACGGCTGCGCGCCGCCCGGGGATCAGTACCACTTGGGCGGCTTCTCGAGGTGGATCTTGATCGGCTGCTTCGCGTCCGTGATGTCGTACCATCGCCCGTAAGTCTTCCATCCCTCGGCGACAATCTGTATCAGAACTCTTCCCAGTGGCGCGTTCGGTACGTGGGCGATCCCGTCGCGATTGGTTTTCACATTCATCTCGTACTGCTTGTCTTTCACAATCTTGCGTTCGGCCACATATTTCAGATACACACTGGCATTCTCGATCGGAGCGTCTTTTTCACCGCCGGTGACCTCGATGGTTATACGGTCCGTGGATAGATCTTTTTGGGCTGCGGGTCGCGGCAGAGGCCGCGCGTCGCTCTTCGCGCCGGTCAGCGAAAGCAGCGGTAATGCAAAAATTATTCCAGCGCACAAGACACGGAATCTCTTCATGTTGGTTAAACTATCTTCCACGGAAACGATACTGGCGGTCAAGTTTGCCGTTTTTAAATCAGATGCAATGCTCGCGGCCGCCGATGTATCGCCAACACAAATAGAAATTCCCAAAACAGGTTTCATTGACTACCCGTTATGGCTCCTGTAACTTTTGAAGAATCAAGTCACAGGCCCCACTTTGCGGTTTCAGCACGATCGTGACCGCTGCCTGTCCGTCCGGCGGATAATCGGACCGGTAACGGCGTCAACGTTTCGCGATACGAGGAGCAATACATGGGTTTCGCTACTAACGCCATTCACGTCGGCCAGGAACCGGATCCGGCCACGGGCGCTATCGTCGCGCCGATTTACCAGACCTCTACCTACGTGAACGAAGAACTGGGCAAGAATAAGGGTTACGACTACGCGCGCACCAATCATCCCAATCGCAAAGCTTTGGAGCGCACCATGGCCAAGCTCGAAGAAGGCCACAGCGCCTATGTGTTCTCTTCCGGGATGGCGGGGATAGATGCGGTGTTTCGGTTGCTGCGCCCCGGCGACCACGTGGTTCTTTCCGAAGCCGTCTATGGGGGCGTGTTTCGGCTTTCTACGCAGTTGCTGGTGCACTTTGGATTGGAATTTAGTTTTGTGGATACTTCGTCCGCGGACGCGGTGCTGCTGGCTTTTCGGCCCAACACCAAAATGCTGTATCTGGAAACGCCCACCAATCCCACGATGCGAGTCGCGGACATTGCGGCGTTGAGCAAAATCGCCAGCCAGCGAAACATTACCGTAGTGGTGGACAACACGTTTCTAAGTCCGTACCTGCAGCGGCCCATTGAACTTGGCGCGCATATTGTCGTGCACTCCATGACCAAGTATTTGAATGGCCACAGCGATTCCACGGGCGGCGCGGTGGTGCTGACGCGGGCGGAAGACGCAGAGAAAATTTATTTCATACAACGCTCCGCCGGCAGCGGGCTGGCTCCGATGGATTGCTTTTTGGTTTCACGCGGAATTAAGACACTGGCGGTGCGCATGTTGCAGCACAACGCCAATGGCCTGGCGGTGGCGCGTCATCTGGACGCGCATCCGAAGGTGCGCAAAGTTTATTATCCCGGATTGCCGAATCACCCGCAGCATGAAATTGCACGTCGCCAGCAGAAAGGTCCGGGCGCGATGTTGTCGTTCGATCTCGGCTCGCTCGAGGCGGCCCGCCAGTTCCTGAATAAAGTGAAGCTGTGCGCGCTGGCGGAAAGTCTGGGCGGAGTAGAGACGCTCATTTCCCTTCCGGCGCTGATGACGCATGCATCCATGCCGCAGGAAGTGCGCGAGCGTGTGGGAATTACCGAAGGGCTGGTGCGTCTGTCGGTGGGCATTGAAGATGTCGAAGACATCATCGCCGACCTCGACCAGGCGCTGCTCTACTCGTAAATTTCTGCGTATGTCTTCGCAAGCGCTTTCCTGGGGTGACGCTGGCAGCGAGCCAGTCGAGATATTCTTTTGAGCCGCTCACGACGGGCAGCACAACAAATTCAGGCACGTCGTAACTGTGCAGTTGTTTCACCGCGCGCTGTAATCCCGGCAGACATTTTTCAACGGACTTCATAATCAGCAAATATTCCCGTGCGCCTTGTACTTTCTCTTTCCAGCGATAAATCGATTGGACTGGCGCTGTCGTGATGTTGACGCAGGCGGCCAGTCGTTGTTCGACAACGGCCCGTGCAATCTTTCTGGCCTCGGCCAGGCTGCCGCTGGTCACCAGGATTACTCGACATTCAAGTTTCTTCACGTGCCTGCCTTCCGATGGGATTACCGGGGCGCCACCCTTTTGTGGTTTATGACTCCGGGCTAGAATACATCGCTATGACCACCTCTCCGATCAAGTTTGGAACTTCCGGCTGGCGCGGACTGATTGCCGACGATTTTACGTTTGCGAATGTGCGGCTGGCGGTGACCGCCATTGCCGAGCACGTGAACGCTAAGACCAAGGAGCCAACGATCCTGGTTGGCTACGATCCGCGATTCTACTCGGAGGAATTTTCTCAACTGGCGGTGGACATCCTGAATGGCCACGGGATTCACACGCTGCTGTGCGACACGTTTACGCCGACTCCCGCGATTGCGTATGAAATCATGCGGCGCAAACTGGATGGCGCGATCAATTTCACGGCCAGCCATAATCCCGCGCACTACCACGGCTTGAAGTTTTCTTCCGCGGATGCCGGGCCGGCGCTGCCGGAAGTAACCAAAGACATTGAAGCGCGCGTGGTAAAGATGCTGGAAAAGGACGGACCATTTCCGGTGCGCGCGGCAAAAGGCGCTGGAGACAAACGCGCCGCGAATGAACTGGTCAACCTGCGCGAGAAATATCTGGAGCGCCTGGAGCAACTGGTGCGCTTCGATGTGCTGAAGCAATCCAAAGCCAAGTTTGTGATTGATGCGCTGCATGGATGCGGCGCTGGATATCTCGATGGCGTGCTGAAGGGCAATGGCGTGGCCATTCAAGCGATGCGGCTCGACCGCGACGTTTTGTTTGATGGGACGGGACCCGATGTGTCGGAAGAAAATCTCGCGCGGCTGCGCAAAGCAGTGACGGAATGCGGCGCTGCTGCAGGACTCGCTACCGATGGAGACGCGGATCGCTTTGGCGTGATTGATCGCGACGGTTCGTGGGTGCAGCCCAATCACATTCTGGCTTTGCTGTACGACTACCTGGTGGAAACGCGGAAATGGAATCTGCCGTGCGCGCGCAGCGTGGCGACGACGCAGATGATGGATGCGGTGGCGCAAGTTCATGGGCAGAAGGCGTACCAGACGCCGGTGGGATTTAAATATATCGGGCAGCTGATTCGCGAAGACAAGATCGCGATGGGCGGGGAAGAAAGCGCGGGGCTCACGATGCGCGGGCACGTGCCGGAGAAAGATGGAATTCTGGCGTGCCTGCTGGTGGCGGAAATGCTTGCGGCGCGTGGCGGTTCTATCCAGGAGCAGGTCGCGGCGCTGTTCAAAAAACTGGGGCGGGAGTTCTGGCCGGTGCGCGAGAACATGCACCTCAGTGACGAACAAAAGGCGAATGCAGTGACGCGGGTGGCCATTGATGCTTCAGAACTGCTGGGACGAAAAATAGTTTCCGTGGATCGCACGGATGGAGCAAAGTTCGTGTTTGAAGACGGTTCGTGGATGCTGTTGCGGCTTTCCGGCACGGAACCGTTGCTGCGCTTGTATGCGGAAGCTGAAAGCGCGGCTGCTTCGGCAAAACTGGTAGACGAAGCCAAACACTGGGTGCTGCAAGGATAAGCGAATCACATGGAAAAGAATTTTGGCGAAACGCTGCGCGGGTTGTTCCAGCGAAATGTGCGGGTGCTGCTGGCGCTGTTCGTAGCTTTGCTTTTTGTGCACGATATTTTGGGGGCGCACGGTTACCTATCGATGCGGCAAACGCAGGACGGCATCAAGAAAGTTCGCTCTGAAATTGGGACGCTGAACAAAGAGAACGCCGCGCTGCAGCAAGTGGTAAAAGACTTGAAGAGCGATCCGCGCGCGATCGAAAAGATTGCCCGCGAAGAATTGATTCTGGCCAAGCCCGGCGAGATCATCATCAAAATTCCGCAGTCGCAGTTGTTGCCGCAGGCGCTGGCTACCCGGCCGTAATCGCAAAGTTTTCCTCCTCATAAAATCTTCCCTCCGCATTCCCTGATAACGGCTCGAGTTTTGATCGAGCGCGCTCTAAATGACCCCCAGGTTGGGGGCCCAAGAGTTCGGAAGGTGTTGAGGACAATTGGTTTATGCCTGGACAAAGAGCGCACAAGAGTCCGGAAGTTGTTGAAAACACCAGGCCACGCATTTTTGCAAGAGCGCAAGAGTTCGGAAATTGTTCAAATTGAAGGGGATAGTTGCGGAAGGAGCGGCGCATTACACGGTTTGGGCCGCGACGTGCGCTCAGCGTGGGCGAGTCGAGGGTCTCGACTTCTGGCGGACTGGCGACGATCATGCGCCATTTTACTATTCAGGTGGTGGAGAGACAAATACTATTTAGTACAGTTCTATTACTGTAC
>JALYLI010000145.1 GCA_030774335.1 Acidobacteriota bacterium
GGTTACTTCCGTGTGCAGTTCGCCCAGCGCCGCAAACGTGGAAAGCGGCACCAGCACCACGTATCCCACGCCACCCACATCCACCAACACCTGGTTGGGTCGTTTCTCGGCAAGCTCCCCGCGCAACTGGCCAATCATGGCCTCAAAGTATTGACGACGCCCCGCGCACTGTCAACGCGCGTGAGTGCGGTTCATGCGGGCGTGCAATTGGCGGCCGCCGCAGATAGCCAGGCCAATATTCGGTGGCGATAAAATAAATTGCTTACCTTGGATTTTAATTAATACTTGAGGCTTTTTATAAGAATTAAGTAAACTCTTCACCGATCACGGTAAACCCGGATGATTACCACACTTACCAGGGAAAATGAGGTAGACGGCCTTTGAGCATGATCAAGATTCCCGCCGATCTTGAGATCGTCCTTCGAGAAGCGTGGGAGCAGGCCCGCAAGGTTCCGGGTCATCTCGGCGAAAATGAGGCTTGCTTTCTGGGGATGCTCGCAGCATGCGTGCCGGTCAAGGGCGCGATTGTGGAGATTGGCAGCTTCAAAGGGCGCTCTACCGTAATGCTTGCGAAGGTCGCCTCGCACTATGATTTGGGCCCGGTTGTAGCGATAGACCCACACAACTCGCCAATTCTTTTGGATCATGATGCGAACTCTGAAGCGTCCTCGTACCACGCTTTTCTCGAATCCATCCATGCTGCCGGCGTCTCAAACCACGTGGAGCCGCATCTGGCGTACTCCGCAGACATCGCCAATTCCTGGAACCGCCCCATTCGATTTTTGTGGATTGACGGTGATCACAGCTATGAAGGCGCCAAGAAAGATCTGGACGGATTTTTCCCTCACCTGGTCCCGCGTGGGGTGCTGGTGTTCCATGACGCCCTGAACGCATTTCCAGGTCCTATCCGCGTGTTTGTTGAGGACGTTCTCCACTCCGATCGATTCGGGCCCGCAGGCTTTGTTCATTCGATTGCCTGGGCTCAGTTTCGACCGGAAGATGGTCGAGTGTTCCGCGAAAAGCGGTCGGCGCTGGCTTGCCGGGCCGCTCGGCTTATCCCGTTCGTCGAAAACGGTAGCGCATTGCACGGCATGAGAAAAAGACGCTACAAATTTAATCGCTTCCGAGTCCCGCACTCCGCGATCAATGCCAAGAATTGGGCTGAACTAGTCGATGCCAACTGGGAACCGCCGATTGAGTCTCTTCCAGAACATGCGCGATAGCGCAACCGCAAAGCTTGTACGCTGGGACTACGAAGTCGATAAAAATTCTATTGCTAGCGCCGGGTGCGATCCTTGCGCACGGCTTCATCGATAAGCAACCCCAGTTCGCTGCGCGTCAGCGAAACATGGTCGCTCGACGAATCACCGCTGTCGCTCGTCAACGGCAAATCCGCGCCTCCGCCCGGCGGCGGGGCCACATAATATCTCGACCGCGAAGCCATCAGCTTGGCTACTTCCCGGCTGGAAAGTAATTGCGGCTCGCCCACCATCTCCGCGGCCATGGTGATTTTTGCGCAATGCTCGATGGTTTCCATCCGAAAAAATGCCGTTAGCAGATCCGGTCCACACGTTACTGCTCCGTGGTTGGCCAGCAGCAAGGCATCGTAGTGCGGAATAAATGGCTCGATCGCCGCGCTTAATTCGGGAGTACCCGGAGTCGCGTAGCGCACCAGCGGAATCTGTCCCAGGCCAATAATTACTTCCGGCAACAATGCCTGGTCCAAAGCGCGGCCCGCCACTGCAAAGCCCGTCGCTGTGGGCGGATGCGCGTGGCAGATGGCCTGCACATCCGGGCGCATACGATAAAACAAAAGATGCATGGCCACTTCCGAGGAAACTTTGCGCTTTCCCGAAATGTGCGCACCATGCAGATCGGTAACCACCAGATCTTCGGGCGACAATGTTCCCTTGTTCATGCACGTCGGGGTATTAAGAATTCGCCCATCCTCAAGGCGCACCGAGAGATTCCCCTCGCACGCCACGATGTAACCGCGCTCGTACATCCAGCGGCCCGCAATGCAAATTTCGCGCCGGTGCTGCTCTTCGCTTTTCGCGGATCCAGGTAGTAACGCCTCCGGTGTCATGGATAGCCCTTCCTCGCGTCGAAGATCAAACGCGGGTTCAAACTTCGGGATTTGTGCACACTCCGTGATAGAGATACAGAGATGCGCCCTTGTCTTCGGGACGCGCTGCGAAGATGGGAAGAACCTATTACAAGTCCGCCCAAGATGCTAGGCGTAAATTCCTCGCAGCTTCAACGCGCTAGCTACCCTGTCAATAGCCAGCATGTAGGCTGCAATACGGTTATTTACCTTGTGTGCCTCGGCGTAGCGCACCACTTCATCAAAAGCGTGCTCCATGACGTCAAGCAGGCGCTCATTCACTTCGCTCTCCCGCCAGAAAAATCCCTGCCGGTCTTGCACCCACTCAAAGTAACTGACTGTCACGCCGCCGGCGTTCCCCAGAATATCCGGAACGGTAAAAATCCCCTTGGCGTCGACGATGGAATCGGCTTGCCACGTAGTTGGCCCGTTTGCGCCTTCGCAAAGAATTTTGGCCTGTACCTGGTGCGCGTTTTCCTCGGTAATCTGATTTTCAATGGCCGCCGGAATGGCAATTTCACATGGTTGAAAAAGGACTTCGCGGGCAGTCATCTTGGTTCCACCGCCTGGAAAATCCTGCAGCGCCTTTTTCTGCACGTACACCCATTCAATCACCTTGGGAATATCAAAACCGTTTTCGTTGTAAAGCCCGCCGCCGATATCCGCGAGGCCCACGATTTTATATCCCGCCTTCCGCATCAAGTCCGCTGCGAGCGATCCCACGTTTCCGAATCCCTGGATCACCACGCGGCAACCTTGTTTCTTTATACCCGTTTTGATCAGCGCTTTGTCGCAGCAAATCATTACACCACGCCCGGTCGCTTCCCGGCGTCCCGCCGAGCCTCCCAACTCGATCGGCTTTCCAGTGACTACCGCCGTAGTCGCCTGGCCCAGATGCATCGCATAGGTATCCATCACCCAGGCCATGGTCTGTTCCCCGGTGCCCACGTCCGGAGCGGGCACGTCTTTCTCGGGCCCCAGCCAGTTCGCTAGTTCCGCGGTGTATCGCCGCGTCATGCGCTCCAGTTCGCCCCGCGACATTTTTCGCGGATCGCAAATGATTCCGCCCTTGGCCCCGCCAAATGGAATATTCACTACCGCGCATTTCCAGGTCATCCACGTCGCCAGCGCGCGCACTTCATCCAGCGAAACATCCGGCGCGTAACGAATCCCGCCCTTTCCCGGCCCGCGCACCGTGGAATGCAGCACGCGATAACCGGTGAATACTTCCAACTGCCCGTTGTCCATGCCCACCGGAATGTACAAAGTGATCTCTTTACTCGGATACTTCAGGTAGCGATAGAGGCCCTGCTCGAGTCCTAGCTTGTTCGCCGCGACTTCAAAACGCGCTTCCGCGTTCTGGTACACATTCATTTCTTCCGGTACCGGGCCGTGCGCCATGCAAAATTCTCCTTTACCGCGCGCATGCTTGTTTCGCGGTCACACAAAGGCCCGCGATTTTTCATTCCTCGAATTTACAGGCCAGCAGAAGTAGGATGCGGCGGGTACCCTCCCGCCTTTAGACTAGCCGGGCGTCAGTATACGAACCCTGACACGCACCCGCAAGCCACACGTCGGCGATGTTGCTCAGCCCGCAGCGCCGGAGTCGGTCGCGGGCTTCAGTCCCAATATGGGACGAAAAAAAGCCGCCGACCGCCTCATAAATTGCGGCCTTTTTGTTGAAGAAAATTACTGCGCAACTGTGCAATTTTGAACAGACGCAAGGATTCAGTGAAGGTAAATTTCACGCAGATGTCGGTGGTTTACACGTGGTGCCGGAGCAAAAAGCGCTTCCGGGGACGCCATCGCGCGTAAACCCGTCGCGGCGGCCAGTGCTTATAACTCAGCACATCGGCCGCCGCGTTCATTTTAGGTACTCTTCCACGATTTTCCCACGAAGTTATTCCTCTGCCTTATTTCTAAATAATCGGAAATCTTTGATACTGTCAGGCGGAAAATGCTACGACGGTGGCCGTCACGAAGGTGTATCTCCGCGCATGCTAATTCGCGGGCGCCTCGCAGTAATGTCTGCGGAAAATCCTTACTGCAGTTTGAATTGAATCGTTACCGTAAGATGCATCGGCACGGCTTTGCCGTTCAGTTGGGCGGGCTCGTACTTCCAGCGTCGCAACGCGTCCATGGCCGGCTGTTGCAACAAGACCGGGCCAGAAATAATTTTCATGCCCGCGACCTGTCCGGTGACGTCCACCAACGCGTCGATCTTCACGTCTCCGGCAATTCGCTGAGAACGTGCGATCGATGGATACTGCGGAGCAACCGAAGAAATCAATCGCGCAGCCTTGACTGCCCCGCCGACCGGTAACGGTGCCGGGGGAGCCACTGGCTGCTTCGAGCTGGCCACCAGCCCCGATGACAATCCTTCTCCGCCCCCTAGCACGTTTGATGACCCAAGATTCAGAGCCTCCTCAACATGATCCTGCGCAACCGCGGGCCTGTTTACCACCGGCGCTGACAGATTCACGGAGCCCAGCGACGGCCTTTTCGGCTGTACTGCCGCGGCGGCCACCGGTGTATCCACGGTGGCAAGTTTCTTATTCGCATTGGAGACGACGTTAGCGGCATCCGCGCCATTTGCGGTGTTGGATCCCGTCGAAATTCCTGCTCCTGTTGTTGTTGGCGATGACACAGCCGTGTACGTGCCTGGGCTCGTTGGAACTTGTGACTGTGATGGAGTCTGCGCGCTTCTGGCGGAGTCGGCACTAGGATTCACGGATGAGGGCGAGCTTACGGGAGCGCTACCAGCGTTCAGTTGACGCACGTACCATGCTGCCCCGCCCGCCACCAGTAAGACGGCCGCGGCAATGGCTCCAATCAATATCTTCTTGCTCGACCCACCCGTGGTCGCCGTTCCCGACAGGACATTTTCTTCCGTGAGTAAATGCCTGCCAAAAGTTGGAGCTGCTACTGGATGAGCAGCGGCTTCCGGCGTTTCGGAAATTTCCGTGAGCGCCAAGTCTTTTCCTTCCAAGGCCGCTTCGTGGTCCGGGACTTGCAGTTCCGGCGGGGGCGCCGAACTGGCGGCCGCGTTGCGTGCCAACGGTTCGAGCCAGGAGGGAATTTTAAGTTGGTCTGAATCCAGGATCGACCTGGATGAACCCGATAAATTTGTTGCAATCCCCGCTTCCGTTTTTGCGGCCTTCGATTTGGAAATATCAAGGACGTTGGAGGGCTTGCTGCCTCCCGAAACGGCGGGGGTGCCGGAAGAATAAGTATGGATTGGGTGTGACGAGGATTGTGACGAGGCCGGTGGATGCACGGCGGAACTCAACGGAGGCGCGGGCGCCGTTACGGCGGGAACCTGCAAACTCGAACCGGCTGATTTTGTTTCGGGACTCGTCACATCGCTGGTGAAAGGCACTGAAGGCTTCGAGTCAACGGAGGATGCACCGGCGGAAATCTTTGGAGCTGCAGACGCTGGCGTTGTCGCGTGTGCCGGCGATCCGGCAGCGGGAAAACGCATGCCCCAGAACCCGGCGACGGGCTCAGTGAATTCCAGTTCCACGTAACCGCTGACGTTGTGATAATTTTTTGATTTGACGACCTGGCAGACTACTTCTTTTTTTGTCTTCTCGTTGCTCAGAAAAAGCAACTGGCCGGGAGCAACCGTGGAAATTAAGCGTACCACCGCGCCGTTGCCAAAAATCAAAACTGTTTTGGTGGATTCGGAAAAGGGTTCGCGTTTGTCGCTTCCTGCTACTGTACGCGCCCCATTCACGGTGACGGCAACTTCCAGCGCGACCGGCTGTGGCCGCGATGATGCCTCACCGGAAGCCGTGGCGGAAGCCGGAGAAAACGAATTTTTGGCGTCCGGAATAGACGCCAGGACGTCGCTATCTTTTACAACTGAAGACATGGGGCACGCTCGCGTGGGCACAGATTGCTCCGCCAGCCACAAAAGGAGTGAGCCTGCGGAATCAACGGTATGTTCTTACCCGAGGAAGCAGCTAGCTATAGTACGGACGTACTAATGGCGCGGAAATTTGCGTTGAAGGTAACGGTGAGGCGATTTTTTAAAACAACTTGGATTGTTTTTGAGCAGCCACTCCCAGCCACGGGCGACTCACCTGCACTACTGGACAGGTGGCAGCGGCCCTTTGAATTGTTCGTCGATTTCCACCTGATATCCTGTGACCATTTTATTGGTTTCGTTGGCCATGCCGATGATGGCTTGTAGTTCATGGAACATCGCATCGGTCATGCCCTTTTTGCGCGCGGATGCGGTGTGCGAAGCGATGCAGTAGCTGCAATTGTTGGTCACGCTCACCGCGACATACAATAATTCTTTCGTCAGTGGATCGAGTGCGCCGGGACCCATAATTTGTTTCAGCGATTCCCAGGTGCGCTTTAGCGTGGCCGGATCGTTAGCGATAGCTTTCCAGAAATTATTGATCCAATCTATTTTACGCGTGGCCATGATGTCGTCGTAAATGGCGCGAACTTCCGGGCCGGCATCCTGGTATTCGATCAATGCGAAGGCAGGCATAAACTCTCCACGAATAATTTTCCGACGGCGTTGTACAGCGCCGCTAAATCCGAACCGCTATTTAACACCTGCACGGCTGCGCCCGGGACGCTGGCGATCTCGGCTACAGAATTTTTCCAGCAGCAACCGCGCGAGACGATGGTGATTATGCCGAATCACTCCGCGCTCATCCAACAAATTGTCCAGCACCACGCTGCAACCTAATTTTTGCAGCTCTGGAAGATCGATGCTCACCGGCTCGGCGCCTTGCGCGCGATAACGGCGCGCTACCTTGGGCGAGACCGGCTGGCGATTGGCGACGACGTAATCTACCAGCTTGCGTGCACCATGAATTTGTATGGCGCGCAAGTGATCAGCCAGCGCGTAGCCGGCGGTTTCGCCTGGCTGGGTCATCAAGTTGGCGATGTACACACGCGGCGCTTTGGAATGCGCGATGGCGGCAGCAACTTCAGGAATCAGGAGATTGGGCAGCACGCTGGTGTACAGCGAGCCGGGACCAAGCAGAATCAGATCGGCTTTGCGAATCGCTTCAATGGCCAGCGGCAACGGGCGTACCTTTTTTGGCGAGAGCTCCAGTTTTTTTATGGGCACGCGGCTGGCGGTGATGCGCGTTTCGCCACGTACGCGGCGGCCATTGGTGAGCGTGGCCACGAGGTGCACGTTAGCGAGCGTGGATGGAAAGATGCGGCCGCGGATGGCCAGGACTTTGCTGCTTACGCGAATGGCTTCGGTGAAGTCTCCGGTGATGTGCGTAAGCGCGGCGAGGAATAGATTGCCGAAGTTGTGACCAGTCAGTCCGCGGCCGGCGTGGAAGCGATACTGAAAGAGGCGGCCGAGGAGCGCTTCGTCTTTGGAGAGCGCGACCATGCAATTGCGAATATCGCCGGGTGGAAGAATTCTATTTTCGCGGCGCAGGCGGCCGGAACTGCCGCCGTCATCGGTGACGGTGACGATGGCGGCGAGATCGGAGACGGGACGATCGGCGCGGGGATTTTTGTCGTCGCCGCGCACGACGTGTTGCTTCAGACCTCGGAGCAGCGCGGACAATCCGGTGCCGCCGCCGAGCGCGACGATACGAAATCCGCGCGAAACATTTCTGGATTTGGATTTATTTTTTTTCACGTGCGGGGAATGCGGCGGAAATAAAATTTAAAGTTCAAGGAAGATGCGAGAGGCGGCGGCGATCAGCCGGCGGTGCCGTCTTTTTCAGGATAGAGAAGTTCTGTGAAGCGCGGATCTTCCTGAAGGAAGGCGAAGTCTTCATCGTTGCGCGCGTGATAGCGATTTTCGGATTTGAGTTGAATGGCAACTTTCAAATTGGCCATGGCGGAATCGGCTTCCCCGGTGAGGCAATCGAGCGCGGCAAGCGCGTAGTGAATGTGATCGGCTTTGGGCGCGGCGCGGCGAGCTTTGTCGAGACTTTCGCGGGCATCATCCCAGCGGCCGACGTTCATCATGGCCACGCCGCGCTGATAATGTTCATCGGCGGTGCGGGGATTCTGGTCGTGCGAAGGCTTCATGCGCTGCTCGGCAATTTTGACGTGCATGCGGGCACGGTCGGCAAGTTCTTTACTGGGGCCTTCGACCACTTTTTCAAGTTCCTGCTTGGCGCGGGCAAATTTCTGCTGCCGAAATAACGCTAGGGCCTCGTCGTAGACTTTCAGCTGAGCCTGGACGCGTGGGTCCACGAGCTCGACGCCGCCACGCTGCGTTGGTGGAGGCGGCGGTAAGTTCTTTTTCTTCTTTGACTTGGAGCGAGAACGGGCGGCGCTCTTGGAGTGGGAAGAGGAAGCGCGAGTTGTCTTACGTGCTTTTGCCATGAAGCGCATGCTAACAGAGGTGGTATGGCGCGTCAATGCAGGCGCAATTTGCTAGAGGCAGGACTTGTGGATTGGCCGGGCAAGTCTGATTGACGGCGGCCCAGCAAGTGGCGGGTAAACCGGCCCACGGTCTCCAATTTTGAAGTGACATTGTGCAAACTGCTGAAAAGGATAGAGATAAGTGCAACGAAGGAGCGGACAAAAGCGAAATGCCAAGAAACTGCCCTAAATGGCAACGGAACCGGGGACTGTGGAGAATGCCGCAGAACGTATCGAGGGGGTTGCCGCTACGCGATGGCCGCCGCATAATCGGTGGCGCGATGGGAATGGAGAGTGGCGATGCCGGCGAAGAAGCTTAGCGATGCGGAAGTTGCGGAGCGAATGGGGCAGATACCGGGGTGGAGTCTGGCGGGCGGAAAACTGCATCGCGCGTTTGAGTGCAAGGATTTTGCGAGCGCTTTCGGGAATATGACGCGCGTTGCACTGGTTGCCGAATCGATGAATCATCATCCCGAATGGTTTAACGTGTGGAATAAAGTGGTGATTGATTTGAATACGCACAGCGTTGGCGGCATCAGCGAGCTGGATTTCAAGCTGGCAGGGAAAATCAGCGAGATTTTCGGCGAGTAAGGAGACCTGCGCACGTCTGGGTGAGCGGCGGGAGTGGCGCCAAGAGCAAGTGAAAACCAGCGAGGCTTGCGCGATAGATCGAAGAGAGATTCCTCGACTGCACAAGCC
>JALYLI010000146.1 GCA_030774335.1 Acidobacteriota bacterium
CTAACGGACCGTCTATGTTAGGCTCCGCGACAAAGGAGGTTCAAACATGAATCGTTTGTTATCTCTATTTCTGGTGTTGCTGCTGACTGTTGTGATTTGCAGTCGAACTTTGTCTAGACCGACATCAGACGAGGAAACGCTGAAGAATCTGGAAATGGAGGTCGCGAAGCATCCAGGATATAGCGAGTCGGATATCACCTTCCAGAAGAGTATTTTGGGAGACCACTTTATCTTCATTGATCCTCTGGGACACGTCTATGACCAGACCCCTGCTGAATTCGAAAAGATGGCAGTTGGAATCAGAGCCCAGAACCCGGACGCGAAGGTGAAAAATGAGATCAACGATATTAAAGTGCGAATATCCGGTGACACAGCGACGGTAACTTATGGCGGCACCTTCACAACTACGGGCTTCAAAGACCCAAATGCTAATGTTCCTGGGGCGCACTTCGTCGCCGTTGACACGTGGCAAAAACGATCGGGGAAATGGAAATTTCTCGTTGGGGCGGCGGTCTCCACAACAGTGTCGGCCCTGTCAAATCTTTTTTGAGCACACGTCTCCATTCACTTCAGTGAGTGGTTGTTTTGCTCGTTTTCTTCGACCTCTGCATTGACGACCACGGCTCGTTTGGTAATCTCTCGATCGGTTTCGGTCCGACCTAAACATCTCTTCGATCTGAACTTCGACCATGATTACTTCTTCGGACTCCCTTTGCAGGGAGCGGGATGCCCAATCAAGTGGACGGTGTTTACTTCACACCATGTCCGGTACCGAGCTGTCCCGCGTACGAACCGAACTCCATCGACGGCGAATAGGTGCAGCCGTTTCGCCACATCCAGAACAAGCGGACTCCCAACCTGCGGCCCAGCGCCACCTTGGCAATGCTCTTGTGTCGACGCATGGCCAGGTGGGTGTACCGACGTCGCCAGTCCGCATTGTTCCGCGCCGCGGCCTGTGCTGCTTCCACCAGCAAGAAGCGCAACAACGAGTTGCCCTGCTTACTGATGTGCCCCAGCCGCTGCTTGCCGCCACTGGAGTCTTCGCTGGGAATCATCCCCACGTAGTTGCCGATCTGCTTGCCGCGATGAAATCGGTTCGGAGTTCCAATGATCAACACATACGCGAGGGCCGTAAGCGGGCCCACACCAGGATGGGTCATCAAGCGAGCTACCTCGGGCCGCTTCTTGGCTTCCTGCTCGGCAGCAGCAGTGAGTTCTTCGATCATCGGATGCAATCGATCCAGCAACGCCAACAACTCTTGCCGGCGCCGACTGGCCCAAGGTGCTAACGCGAGCTTTTCTAACTGCCCTCGCCCTTGTTCGCTGAACAGTTTTTTCTTCCAGCGATAACCCTCGTTCATCGCCAGGGCCTGCAGCTGATTCATGATCCGCGTGCGCATCTGCACCAGCCGATGCCGGTGCCACAGCAGTTGACGTACATCGCGATTCTCTGGACTCGGTACCCAGATCCGCGGAAAGCGATCTTCCCTCATCAGCTTCAGCAGCAGTTGCGCATCTTTGCGATCGGTCTTTTGCTTCTTGACGCGGGCGGCGTGGATCTCCGCCGGGTCGCCGATACACACTTCGAAACCCAACTCTGCCAGCAGTCTCTCGAACCAGCGGGAATATCCGGTGGCCTCCATCCCCACTTGCACGTGCACTCCTCGCAGCCGCAGGTCTCGATAGAACTTCTCGGCCTCCCCATCGCTATGGTTCAATCGTCGTTCGCTGTACTCGCCAGTCTCTTCCACCAAAACTGCGATCTGCTGAAAGCTCGGGTGATAATCTACGCCTATCAACATGTTCGGCTCCTTCCTCCCGAGCCTCTGGTCGTCAAGCAACCAAAGTTTACTCGGGTCGAGGAGCCGACACTGTTATGCAATCAAGCGGATTTTTGGCCCCTTGCTCATGTTTTTTCCCTGTTAATCCCTGTTTCGAGTCACCCCTTAATCCGGCAACATTGGGGATAACTACAGCCCGCACGGACGATTTCGCGCAACAATAAGGTAGAGAATTGCCTCGCTAGGGAAGTTTTCCCTGTATATTTCCTTGTTGTTGGCAGAGAGGAGTTCGCTTGAGACTGGCTCCTCCGCCACTACCATGAGCCACCGCCTGGTTCTCAACACAAAGCGATAATTCACCGTTCAAGAGATCAATGCTTTGCTGCGGCCGCCTTGCCACGCTTGGCGCGTCGAACTGCCTTTAAGCCTCGACGGTCCCAGCGGCACTCATGCGATACCGAAACGAGGTTTGGCCTAAGGTTGATTTTTTGCTGTTCTTGCAAGATTTCAATGTTCTGCAGGACGACGCGGTTCAACTTTCACCGTAGGGCCTCCTGCAGCAGACTTCAACCGAGGCATACCCCTATTACCTGGCGGAATCCCTGTAAGCTCCCTCACTTGTAACCGCGCGGGCATAGCCGCACGCTACCAGGCGTACCCTCCGAATTTGCCGACTGTATCTCCGCGCAGTCGCGGTTGCAAGCTGCGCCCCGGCTGTTCGCCGCATCATTTTCCATTCGCCCGGGCATTTCAGGACAAGTTGACTGGAAGTAAAACGCCCTCGCGAATCAGTTATCGTTGCTTCTTAGGCCAAACAAAACTCGATGGTCACGCTACGTGTCGCGCTAGTCTTTTAAACTGGGGGTTCGAACAGCTATGCCCTCTTCCCAAAAAATCGGCTGGATGGCCGGTGCGTGGCTAGCCCTACTTGTGGTTTATGCGGCCGTTTCACTGACGATTCCCCGCGGACATCAGTCCCTCACCACTTTTGGAAATCTGGTGCAGTGCCTCGTCCCGCTGATTGCCAACGCTGGATTGCTCGCGAACGCCAAAACGCCCGTGTGGCGGCGCAACGCCTTCTGGATGCTGCTGGCTGTGGGCTGCACGCTGTGGATGACCGGACAATTTGCCTGGACCTATTACGAAGTTTATTTGCACCGGCCATTGCCAAGTATGTTCTCGGGCGACGTGGTTTTTTTCCTTCGGGGCATTCCGATGATGGCTGCGCTGGCGCTGCGGCCGCACCGCAGACTGGAAGAGCTTCGCCTTCGATTTGGCTATCTGGATTTTGTGCTTTTGTTTGTGTGGTGGAATTTTCTGTATGTCTACGTGGTGCTGCCGTGGATGTACGCTGCGCCGTCTCTGGAGCAGTACAACTACACCTACAATCTCGTTACCAATATTCAGAACACCGTGGTGGTCGGGTGCCTGGGAATTTTGTGGATGCGCTCCGTGGGAGTATGGAAAACCGTCTACGCCAATTTGTTTGGGGGCGCCACGTTGTACATGCTTTCTTCGCTGGCGATCAACGTGGCCATCGACAACGGGCAATATTACACCGGCAGTTTGTACGACCTTCCGCTGATTTCCTCCTTTATGTGGTTTGCCATGGCGGGTTTGATCGCATACCAGAACCGCGAAAAACTCGACGCGCCGGTGGTGCCCGGAAGCGATGACACCGAAGCGGCCCGCGGCGAGAGCGTATGGGCAGCGCGGAGCGCGATGGCCGCGGTCATCTCTTTGCCGCTGTTCGCCATTTATACCGTCAAGTTTTCGAATGACAACGCGGTGGTGAGGGATTTTCGGCTCATGGTTACCTTTGTAGCGGCATTGCCGCTGGCCATGCTGGTGTTCATGCGCACGCATCTGGCCGACTCGGACCGCGTGCGGCTCCTGGCGGAGGCGGAAATGTCCGTCAACAATTTGCGAAAGTTACAAACGCAAATTGTTCAATCGGAAAAGCTAGCTTCGTTGGGACAATTGGCCGCCGGAGCAGCTCACGAAATCAATAATCCCCTGACCGCCATTCTCGGTTTCTCGGACTTGCTAGCCGACGACCCTGCGCTTTCGGAGAAAGCCCGCGTCACCGCCGGGAAGATCCGCGATCAAGCTCGCCGCACCAAAACGCTTGTGGGAAATTTATTGAGTTTCGCGCGACAGGTTCCGGTGGAGCGGGCCTTGCTGGACATCAACAGCGTCGTCACCAATGCCGTGCAATTGCGCACCCTCGATCTGAACTCCAGTACCGTCAAGATCGAGCTGCAGCTCGAGTCCGTGCTACCCAGCGTGCGCGGCGACGGAAATCAATTGATGCAGGTTTTTTTTAACATCATTACTAATGCCGTGGATGCGATGGAAGGGGCCACAGGCGGTCTGCTTACCATCAAGACTATGCGCAATCGCGGCAACGTGGTGGTGATGTTTACGGATTCAGGCCCGGGAATGAAGGAACCGCACCGCGTCTTCGATCCTTTTTACACCACTAAGCCGGTTGGAAAGGGCACCGGCCTCGGGCTCAGCATTTGCTTTGGAATTATGGAGGAACACGGCGGAAAAATTTTCTGTTACAACGGACAGCGCGGCGGCGCGGTGTTTCGCGTGGAATTAGCAGCCATGTTGTCTCCGTTACCCTCCAAAGATCCGCAGCAACTCCCCAGTCACGCCGAAAAGGCCGTCACCGGCAAAGTTTGACGCGTCCGGCGTCCGCTTTGAATCACACTTTTCCCGCTGCGAAAATCGCTGTTTCATTATTACCGACACAGTCGTGCTAGAGTTTTCTGCGCGCACAAACGGAGCGAGCATGACCGATGTCGCAATCCGCACCGAAAAACTAAGCCGGCGCTTCGGAAATCTCGTAGCGGTGGACGGCATCGATCTTCAGGTTACCGCCGGGCAATTTTTCGGCTTCCTCGGTCCTAACGGAGCCGGAAAATCCACCACCATCAAAATGCTGACGGGCTTGCTGGCGCCCACTGCGGGCCGCGTCGAACTGTTGGGCATGGATTTTGCCGCTCATCCCGTGGAAGTGAAGCGCCTGATTGGCGTGGTCCCCGAAGGCATGGGTCTTTTCGAACGCCTCACCGGTTCAGACTATTTGCGTTTCGTCGGGCGCATGTACGGCCTCGATCAAACTACAACGGAGCAACGAGCGCAAGAATTGCTGGAGTTCATGCAGCTCGCGGATCGGCCAAAAACGATGATCGTCGATTACTCCCACGGCATGCAGAAGAAACTTGCGTTGGCCGCCGCCGTAATTCACGGACCGCGGATCTTGTTTCTCGATGAGCCGTTCGAAGGCGTGGACGCCCTGGCCGCGGGAGCTTTGAAAGCGTTGCTGGGAAGAATGACGGAGCGCGGCGTAACAATTTTTCTGACCTCGCACGTGATGGAGATTGTGGAGCGCTTGTGCAGCCACATTGCCATCATCCATAAAGGGCGCCTGGTGGCCCAGGGTTCGTTGGAAGAACTGCGCGCGGGTATTCCGGGCGATGAAGGCGGCAAGACCACGCTTGAACAGATTTTCCTTTCCATCGTCGGGCAACACGGCTCGGAATCGCAGTTAGACGAGTTGTCATGGCTGAAGTAGTCGGCCCGGTAAGCCTAGCTCAACAAATCGCGCTGGTCGCCAAGCTTCGCTGGCGCATTTTGCGCAACGGCCTGCGAAAAAAAAATAATGCCGCTGATTTGATTGGGATGGCCTTCGCTTCGCTCTTCGCAGCCGTCCTGGTGGTTGGTCCCACAGTAGGATTCTATTTCGCCGGTTACACTTTTGTCTCCGGCGGGCGTCCGCAGTGGCTCGCCGCGCTGTTCTGGGCGATATTTGGTTTTTGGCAGATGATTCCGATTTTTGCCGCTGGATTCGGTTCTAAATTCGACTTTCGCACCTTGCTGCGGTTTCCCTTCAGCGCCGTGGCATTTTATTTGATCGGGCTGGCATACGGATTGGCTGATTTCCCGGCGCTGGCGTCCACGTGCTGGCTGCTGGCGTTGACCGCGGGCATCACGGTAGCCATGCCCAGCCTCTTGCCCGCGATGCTGGTGGTGCTGGTTCTTGTCATTTTGTTGAACGTCACCATGGAGCGGCTCGTCGGTTCCTGGCTGGAACGGCTGCTGGCGCGCCGCCGTTCACGCGAAATATTTTTTGCCTTTTTCCTGCTGGCGATGTTTTCGCTGCAATTTATTTCGCCCATCCAACGAAGATTTGCGGGCAAGGCCAATCCCGCAGCCGTGCTGGAAATGGCGAAGTACCTCGCACCTTTTCCGCCCTCCCTTGCGGCGCGGCTCGTCACCGGCTCGATCCGGCACGATTTTGCTGATATCGCCATAGCGTTTTCCGGTTTGGTGATTTCCCTCGTATTTTTTTCTTTTCTGTTATGGCAGCGCTTCGTAGCCCAGTATCGCGGCGAAGAGCTCAGCGACTCGCCCGGGCCCGTCAAAAAAATCGCGGCTCGTGAGTCATCGGCGACTGCGATGGCCGCCAACGCCGGCCTCGCGCGTGACTGGAGAAATTTTTTTGGGTTTCTCTCGCCGGCGGTCGGCGCCATGGTGCGAAAAGAATATTTCTACCTGGTGCGCAACGGCTTCGCATTTTTACTGCTGATCCTTCCGCCGGTGCAGGTGCTGTTTTTCAGCTCGCAGTTTGCCGGTAAACATCCGGTTTTTGGCGGCAGAGGAGTAAGCGTGGATACTTTTTTCCCTGGCATGCTGGCGTACACCATCCTGGTGCTGATGGGTCCTGCTTATAACGTCTTTGCTTATGAGGGCCGGGGTATTCAGACGTATTTCATGGCGCCCCTGAGATTTCAGGACATCTTTGTGGGAAAGAATCTGATTTCCGCCACCGTAATTGCTTGTGAGGTGGCCATCTCAGGCGGAGTGCTGGCCTGGCGGGTCGGATTACCCTCTGTCCCTGTTTTGTGCGCGACAATCGGAGCTCTGGTTTTCACTATCGCGGGCCAGTTGCCCATAGCGAACTGGGCTTCCGTGAGGTTTCCTCGCAAGCTGGAATTCGGCTCCATGCGCAGCCAGAGAAATTCCGGCGTGGCCATCTGGATCATGTTTGGTATTCAGGTTCTTATGGGCGGAATTTCGGCGCTGGTGCTATCGGCCGGGCGCTGGCTCGGTAATCCCTGGCTGCCCGCGGAATCATTCGCATTTTTGGCGGCTGCGGCGCTCGGCGGGTATTTTGCATCGCTGCAACCACTCACCGAGTTTGCGCAGGAAAGAAAAGAATCGCTGATTGAAGCGCTGGGCCGGTAATCCGCTCTTGCGCCGTAGAGTTTCAGTTTTGATGAAGGGGAACTTATGAGAAAACAATCGAGTGTTTTTGTCGGAATAGCTGGTGTGCTCGTTTTTTTTGGCGCTGGGAGTTCTGCGGTGGCGCAAACTTCTGGCCGCGCCAGCATCACCGATACTTTTCTGACGACGCCGGCCGTAAGCGGCTACGAGCAAGAATTGGCGAAGCGGATTCGCGAGACGCTCAAGGATTGGTCGCCAAAAACCGACAACCTTGGAAATGTGTACGTAACCATCGGATCCGGCGCGCCGCATCGCGTGATTGTCACGCCCATGGACGAGCCCGGCTACGTGGTCAGCGAAATTACCGCCGATGGATATTTGCGCGTGCAGCGATTACCGCAACGCGCGCCGAATTCTGTTTTCGATTTGTTGCACGCGGCGCAGCCGGTATGGGTGGTGTCGCGGGACGGCAAGAAAATTGCCGGAGTTTTCACCGGTCTGTCCGTGCATCTCCAACCGGGACGCCAAAATGCTCCGATGATGGCGCATCCCGACGAAATGTATGTGGATATCGGCGCGGCGAATGCTGAAGAAGTCCGCGCGGCCGGCGTGGATTTGTTGGATCCGATTTCGCTGGCGCGTGATGCGCAAAAACTGGGTGCGGACGAACTGGCATCTCCCGCGATTGGCGATCGCATCGGCTGCGTCGTGCTGGCCGAACTGCTGCAATCGCTTAAAGGCCATCCCGGTAAATTGCCCGGAACATTGACGGTCGCATTCGCCGCGCAACAATGGACCGGCGGACGAGGACTGGACCGCCTGCTGAATGAATTCCATCCCGACGAAATGATTTATGTGGGCCGTTTTTTGCCTCCGCGGAACGATGACACAAAAACTTCTGCGCCCCCCGCGCATGAACCGGCAAAACTTGGTTCCGGTATTTTAGTGGGAACGGCTGATGCTGCTGCCCCTCTCAGCGGCCTGGCTGCGGAAATTAAAAAAATCGGCGACGCCCAGCATATTGCGGTGACCCCGGTAAGCACCGCGGCTCCGGCTATGGCGAGCTACGCGAAGCCCACCCCATTGCCGGCGCGCTTTGCCCACCTTGGCGTGGCCAGCCTTTATCCCGTCACTCCTGCGGAAACGATACGTTCCAAGGATGTCTCACAGCTTGGTGCGGTGCTCTATCAGTACGCTGCCGGCGAGGCGGCTTACGGTGGTGTCGGTTCAGGCGGAATGTGGGCGTGCGGGGACTGTGGCCCTCCGCTCATTGGGCTGCTCACAGAAACTTACGGTGCGAGCGGCCACGAAGCAAAAGTTCGCGAACAAGTAAAGAAGCTGTTGCCGTCGTGGGCGAAACCGGAAACGGATGCCGCGGGGAACTTAGTTTTGAAAATGGGTACGGCGGCTAAGAATTCCGCAGCTCCAAAAATAGTTTTTGTCGCGCACATGGACGAGATTGGCTACCAGGTGCGCTCCATCGAGCCTGACGGTCGCTTGCTCGTGGATGTGCTCGGTGGCGGCTTCACGGAATATTTCCTGGGACATGTGGTGCTGGTGCAAAAATCGGATGGCAGCGCTGTGGGCGGCGTACTGGAGTTGCCGGCGGACTGGGATCAACCAAAATTCGAATGGCCACGCGGGCCGAAAGCCATGGACGAAGCGGTGCACTTGTATGTGGGCACGCATTCCGCTGAAGAAACGCGGAAACTCGGCATAAAAGTAGGGGACTGGGCGACTGTCCCCAAAAGATACCGGCCGCTCATCGGCACGCGCGCGAACGCGAGAAGTTTTGATGATCGTGTTGGCTGCGCGGCGTTGATCGAGGCGGTGAAAGCGCTGGGTCAGGATTTGGGGGACCGGCAAGTGACCTTCGTGTGGTCCACGGAAGAGGAAGTTGGCTTGAATGGCGCGGCTGCTTTTGCGGAGCGTGCGGCAAAAGAGGGAACATCGCCCGACTTTGTTTTCGCCATCGATACTTTCGTGAGTTCGGATTCTCCCATCGAGTCTAAACGTTTTGCGGATGCCGAAATTGGCAAAGGCTTCGTGATTCGCGCGGTGGACAATTCAAATATTGCGCCGCACCAGTTCGTGGACCGCGTGGTGCAGCTGGCCCGCGAAAATAAAATCCCTGTGCAATACGGAGTGACCGGCGGCGGGAATGATGGAGCGGTATTTGTGCGCTACGGCACGGTGGACGTGCCGCTCAGTTGGCCGCTGCGCTATTCACATTCACCGGGAGAAGTCATTGACACGCGCGATCTCGACGCCTTATCCAAGATTGTCGCGGTACTTGCGAAGAAGTGGTGAGAGTGATCCAGCGTTTTTTAGCCGGAAGGCGTCGCGAGGACGTGATTCTTGCCGCATGGTTCGCAGCGGTAGCCGAGGCGCGTGAATTCTTCCAGCAAGACGCGTCGGTTTTCTTCCCCGTGCATCTCGCAAAGAATAACCGGTTTCTTTTCAACTAAGAGTTGCCGAGCCCCACGAAACACCTCTACCTCCGCGCCTTCGACATCACACTTGATAAAATCTGGCTGGCAAACTCTGGCGGCATATTCGTCCAGAACGACCGTTTCCACGCGAATAGTTCCTTGAGAAGTTTCCGTCGCGCCTCCCACCACAACGTGCCCAACGCCGCGGTCCGGCGAAAGCTTGGTGTCCGCGCGAGCGAAGAAGACTGGACCAGCCGTGAACCATACCGCCTTTTCCTCCACAGAAATAGGTGCCTCAACACTGCGCACCGCGTGTTCGCGAAGGCGCGCGGCCATCTCCGGGTCGGCTTCGAATGCCACCACGCGGCCGCCAACACCCACGAGGCGCGCGGCCAGCAGCGAAAAAAAACCTATGTTCGCGCCCACGTCGTAGAACGTCATTCCCGCATGCAAATATGTTTGCAGCACTGTTTGCACTTCGGGCTCCACCTCGCCGTTAAAATAATCGCGGCCCGTGCGGGGATTCAGGCGCAGCCAGATTCCCCTGGCCGGTCCGTGTTGAACCTGAACCCAGGTCAGGGAGTCGCGGGGGATCAATTTTGCGCTGGCCCAGCGTAACCACGGGCCAATTATTGGAACGCGCCGAAAGTTGGCGAACGGCGAAGCGAACCGCAGGAAGGCTCTGCCAAAACGACCGTCCTGCGCTTTCAAAATTATTTCTCCACCAGAAAGCTGCCGATGCACAACGCGTCCATTCCTGAACTGAAAAATGTGCGCACCGCATCGGTGGGCGTGTGCACGATGGCCTCTCCGCGTAGATTAAACGAAGTGTTCATGATCACCGGCACCCCGGTACGCTTTCCAAATTCGTCGATCAGCCTCCAGTACAGCGGGTTGATTTCTTTCTCGACAGTTTGCGGACGCGCGCTGCCGTCCACGTGCGTAACTGACGGAATGATGGCGCGCTTTTCTGGTCGCACTTGCGCAGTTAGGATCATGAACGGCGAATCTGTGGCGCTCTCGAGAAAGTCCGCGGCCGCTTCCTTTTTGAACGAAGGCGCGAAGGGCCGCCACCACTCGCGAAATTTCACCGCGTTGTTTACTTTGGCGTTCATTTCCGGATCGCGAGGATCAGCGAGGATGGAGCGGCTGCCTAATGCTCGCGGACCAAACTCCATGCGCCCTTGGAACCAGCCGATGATTTTTCCTTCTGCCAGGAGTCCCGCAACCGTGGACGCGACATCAGCCAGTCGCGAGTAACGTAATTTATAAGTCCGCAGCACTGCCTCGATGGCTTCGTCGTCAAATGCAGGACCCAGATAAGCGTGGCGCATCGTGCGGCTGGGAAGTTTTCCGCCGGAATCCAGGTAAGGTGCCAGTGCCGCGCCGAGCGCAACGCCGTCGTCGGAAGCCGCGGGCTGCACAAAAAATCTATCCACCAGGCCGGAGGCGGCAATTTTGCCGTTAGCTTTGGAATTCAAAGCCACGCCGCCCGCCATGCAGAGATTTTTGCTCCCGGTTTTCTGCATGGCCAGCCGCACCACGTTCATCATTGCGATCTCGCAGGCCTCCTGCGCGGCATAAGCCACATTCTTGTGGTGATCAGTGATTTCACTCTCGGGCACACGCATCGACCCGAGCAATTTCTTCATCTCCGCGAAAGCATCCGCGCCCGGCGAAATCAGCTTTTCGGTGTGCACGCAATATGGACTTTCCTGCAAATCGATGAACGGGCTCAAGTCCACGCCGGGCTGGCCATACGGCGCGAGGCCCATCACTTTCCATTCGTCGCTGTTACGTTGAAAGCCGAGGTATTCGGTAATCTCGCTGAAAAAATATCCGACGGAATTTGGAAATGGAATGGTCAGTACGTGCTCGAGCCGCCCGTCGCACCCGTGCCAGACGGAAGTGGCTTCCCAGGCGCCGCGCCCATCCATGACCACCACGGCTGAATCGTCAAATCCTGAATAAGCGAAGGCGCTGATGGCGTGCGCCAGGTGATGATCCACATAACGCATGCGCGCTTTTACTTTGCCGAAATGCTGAGTGAAGCGCTTCGCGCCGCCACGCTGGTGCCACATGCTCAGAAATTGCAGCGAGGAATTCAGAGCACTGAGATAGTTCAGACGCATCTGCTCGGTGGCGAAACATTTCAAATCGTGACGGTAGGACGCGCCCGCCTGCGGCCAACCGAAACAGACTTCGTCCAGTTGATCAGCCTGTACGCCCGCAAAATCCAGGCAGGCCTGCACCGCCTGGCGCGGAAACGCTGCGTCGTGTTTTACGCGGCTGATGCGTTCCTCGGCGACGGCAAAAAGCAATTCGCCATCGCGTACGATGCATGCCGACGAATCGTGCATCTGCGAATAATTGATGCCCAGCGTCAACAATGATTCAAGCCCCGGCCTTCACTGTGTTATTGGAATTGCTGTTCTTGCGTAGAAAAACCAGAGAATCTACTTCGTCAACGATTTGCCAGGACGGCCGTGAGGAAGCGCGAAAAACGCGGTTGACAAATTTTACGGGGCCGTACGCCGGAGAGGTCCAGCCAGACGGGAATACTCGGGCGTCATGAAATGCGACGATCCCTCCCTCAACCACATGGGCGTGCCACTCCTCCCAGTCCTGCTGCACTGCGTCTTCGGCGTGGTCGCCGTCGATCAGCAGAAAATCGATCGCCTGGTTCCAGTTTTCGGCTGCTCGATGACTGAATTGCTCAATCCAGACGATGTGAGGGCCGACGTCGCTTGAAACCGCTCGTTGCGCGGCGCGGCGCAAGAAGTTCAGGACCGGGACACGAGACAAATGGTATGGATCAATAAGATAAAGATGGCCTCGCGGATCCATGCCGTCGCGTAGCGCCATCGCGGAAGCCCCTTCAGCTACGCCAATTTCAACCACTTGCAAGCGATTACGAGCGTGATGCTGAAGAGCCTGATGTTCGGCTGAGGTGTGCTGGGCAAGGACCGGGCGCAAACCAGCCCATGAAAAAAAAGGATGATGCAACACTCGAGGAGTTGAGCGGTGCCCATGGTCATGATCGTTAAAACGAATAAGTCGGCCCATCAGGGTAGGACCTTGGAAGAGTCGGTCAACCTTTCTGGACTTCGCGCCTCTTCCTGGAGCACCGAAGAGACAGGTTGAATACCCAGTGCGCGGAGAAGGACTGCCTCGTGCCCTCGCGCACTTCGGGACCACGTATAACGTTTCATTTTTTCCTGGGCTGCGGAACCCAGACGCTCCCGCAGTTGTGGGTCACGGGACACCTTGTTTAGTGCTGCAAGCAACGAAGGCGTATCTCCCGGAATCGTGAGCAAGCCGTCGTAGCCGTCTTCCACCAGGTCGGTCATACCGCTCGATTCCGTAGTCACCACCGCCAACCCCGAAGCCATCGCTTCCAACAAAACCAGCGGCATTCCTTCCACCAGGGACGGCAAAACGAAAATATCATGCTCAGCATAAAGCGCCGGCATTTCCGTCCGCGGAACGAACCGCCGCACTTCTAGTGCACACTGCACAGCTGCGGAAAAGCTGCGCCGGATTTTTTCTTCAGGCTCAGCGCAACCAGCAATGGTCAGCCTTGTACCTGGATGCTTTCCAAGCAACTGCGCGAATGCCTCGGCGAGATTGTAAATGCCCTTGTGATCAATCCATGTCCCTACAAACAAAAGCTTGGGCTCGTACGCTCCTGAAAAATTTCGCTGATGAAAAAATTCTTGCCCCACGCCATTGGGTACAAACCACACGCGGTCAGGCGCCAGCCCATATTGCATTTGAAGGAACAATAGAGACTCACGATTTGTGACGATACAATGGTCGGCAGCTTCGATCGACCATCGGTAAGTGCGCATGTGATAAAAACGTTGCCAACACAGGTTACGCCACCGGAAATAGTCCGCGCGCCCTCTTTTTGCTTCTCTGCCCATCGCATAGTTTCTGCGTTCTTCAAGGCCATGCATCGTTAGCACGTAAGGCGGTCCCGCATTGACTCCCCGCTTACGACGTAAGGACCCGTAAGAAAAACCGCAGGGAGCATAAATATTAGCAATGTCGAATTCGCTTTTGGATTCGGAGATATATCTAGCGGCTCGCCTTGCGAATTCAACAGTGCGGAATCGCGCGGGCCATCGAGGCGCCGGGAGCAGGTCTTCAGCAAACATCACTTTCACAGTGTGGCCGAACCTGCACAATTCTTTTGCAATATTATAAATCACTCCGGCGCCACCGGCTTCGGCCTTGCCCGCCACATTGGCGATTATCAACACGCGCATTTAGGCTGCCGTCCGTTTTTCCGAAATCAGAAAATAGTGATATGCGAAGGGGCTCAGCAACTTGCGGATCGCCCGGTTGGATTCGAGTAGCGGCAACTGTATCGGATTATGCCCCGGGAAAATGGGAAGCTGGTGAACGGTACCGTCGCTGTGAACGATTTTCCAACCGGCGGTGGTTACGTAACTTCGAATCTGCGGAATCCACTGGCGACGATCGAAGGGCTGGTCGTCGCGGCGATTGGGATGGCGCACGCGCGCGTACATATCATAGAACCCCATGAAATTCGCGTAGTTAGGAGTGGTTAAGAAAAGCCGAGCACCAGGACGCGGCACGCGCCACATTTCGCGCATTGCAGCGCGCACGTCCGGAAGATGCTCGATCGTCTCGCAAGAAACCACGATATCGAACGACTCAGAAGCAAACGGGAGGGATTGCGCATCCCCCTGTATCAACGCAGCACGAACGGTGCCGTTCATGCGATGAAGTTTCGATTGACCGGCATGGAGCGCAGCCATCGAGAAATCGCATCCGGTAACGTGTGCGCCGGCACGCGCCAGCTCCCTTACAAATCCGCCTCGCCCGCACGCGACTTCCAGCACGTGCAAATCCCTACCCCCCCCCGATGTGCTCACGTACCAACTGATACCAGGGACTTGAGGCGTCTTCATGTTCTGGCTCCGCGTCAATAATCCGCCGGTGCCAGCTGTCGTAATCGGTCCGGAGGCTCAATTTTTGAACTCCTCGGAAGGAGCCACGCCAGTAATTTGCGGTATGGGCAACGCATTTTTTCTCATGCTACGATACCAATTACTTTTGCCCAACCATCCGCGGCCCGCGTAAAACCAGCGAGGAGGCAACAATAACGCCGGGATCATACTGAGTGCGCGAAAAAAATGTTGTGATCTGGAAGCGTCGCCGTGGAGCACTTCAAAAACTTTATGCTCGGCGCGGAAAGTCTGCCACGGCGAACCGCCGTCGAGCATCAACCGTAATTGGTCAGCCTCGGCCTGAACAATCTCGACGATGCAATTGACGATGCCTTCCGGCAACTCGTGCGCGCGCAAAGATTTGCCCAACGCGGCAGACAGCGCGGCCAGCACGCTCTGCTTCCGGCGCAAACCTGCTGTGCCCGACCCGGCGCTGACGTAAAGGTTTCCTCCATGCAAAACATAACAGGTGAGCGGTTCCCGCAAGATAAGCACTTCGCGCAAAACCGCCGCCAGCGTGAAAAGATATTCATCCGCTTCAATCACCAGCGCTTCTGGAACCGGGATGATGCGGCGCGCCAGCTCCGCGCGCATGGCCATGCGGCTGGTTCCCAGAAAACTTTTTCGCAAACGGAAGGCTCGCGCGGTAGCCAGCGAATTTACGAGAAACCTTTCGTCCTTCTCTGGCGCGGAAATACGCGAAGAGCCATCCGCTAGTGATTCTCTAATGGCATGGCCAACTAAGCCGACGGCAGGGTTTGCGGCAAACGCCTCGGCAACCCGAGCGAGCTTTCCCGGCAGCCAGAAATCATCGCCATCAAGAAAAACTATGATTTCTCCCTGACATTCAGGAATGCCGGCGTTAAAAGCCGAAGCTTGGCCGCCATTTTCTTTGCGAAGATGTCGGACGTGAGGCTCAAATTGCTGCACGATTTCCGGCGTGTGGTCGCTGGAGCCATCGTCCACAACGATGATTTCCCTGGCAGTCTCCGGAAAATCCTGCTGCAGCACGCTGACAATGGCTTTTTCAATAAAGCGCTCGTGGTTATACGTGTCGATCAGAACGCTGATGAGCGGCTTCGCCAAGAATTCGCCTTCGCGGATCAATTCGGTGCTTCACCAACAACCACCAATTAGATTACCCAAGTGTACGACACTTCATTGTCGGCCAAGGATCAGTCGAATCGATAGATCCGTTGACCTTTCGATTCGAGCACAAGCGTAAGATTTGGTGAGCTATCTTGAATCTGAAATCCCGACACTGGCGAGACCACATCCAGCACGTGCGTGATGCGGAGTTCGCCGCCCTGTTTTAGGGCCGCCAATCCGGTCGTAAGGCCGGGAAATGTTAACTCGCCCCACTGTCCGACGGGTTTCACGTACGGCTTGCGTAAGTAATACGGCGGGACACTGCGATCGAGAATCAGCACCTTCTGTACAACGGGGCTGGCATTCAAATAGTCGAAGCTCGCGAGATAGGGGATCTCGCGCTGTCGTCTCGCTTGCGCGTAGGCAGGAGAAAAAACCGCTCGCAGGTTGTCTGCTTGGCCCGCGCCAATCATGAATAAACCGTACAGCACCGACACTCCGATGATGACGGCAGCTGTCAACCTTTGGAGATTTCCGCAGTGCTCACGTACATAGTGCCACCCCGCCACAGAAAAAATTGCCGAAATCACGTACACGGGAATCAAGAAACGCGATTCCTGCTGGGTAACAAACCACAACGCTGTCACTAAAAATCCCAGCAGCGCGACTTGCCTGGCAAAGAAATTTTTGCGGAGCGCCACCACACCGAACGGAGCGAGGCCCAGCGGACAAAGCCCGATTCCTCCTGCTCCATGAAAATTAGAAGTGTGATAGGTCAGATTGAAAGGAAGCTTCGCAAACGCCAGCCACCCATGTCCCAGCCCCATTCCCCGCTGATAAATGTAGGCATGGAATTGTGAGATAGCATCGGCTGGAAAATATCTGGGAGAACAAACCAGCGCGTAGCCCGGCGGCGGCGGATAAATCGGGCAGCCCAGGATAATCCAGTTGCGAATGTAGAAAGGAGCGGCGACGGCAAGAGACGTGACCAGCGCAATTCCAACACTTTTGAACAACGCTGCGCCACTGAATTGCCCTGGTTTAGCGAGAGCAATCAGAAAGCAGACAATCAGCGCAAGCAACGCAAGCAAGCCCGTGTATTTCGTGCCCATGGCCAGTCCGACAAAAATTCCACACAGCGCCCAGTCTTTAACGTATTTTGCATCAAAACCTACCCGCGCGGCCGCGAGTACCAACGCCGCGTACAGCCCGTCCACAAAGCAGGCGTGTGAGCCGGCATAGACCGCCGGCATGGTGACAATAATTGCTGCCGCCCACCAGGCCTGTGACGCGCTAGAACCCATGCGCATGGCCAAGCCTGCCGAAACAAGCAGCAGCAGCACGAGAGTCAGCCAACTGGAAAAATCGGGAGCGCGATCGCCGCCGGCGACGAGCAGCACCGCAAAAAGCGTTTCAGGTATTTGTGGAAAAGAAGTAGTCGAGTTATCCAGAACCGGCCGCACGATTCCCTCGCGCAGCCACACTGTCGGACCCAAAAGGTGATACGAAACGGAATCCTTGCCCCAATCGCCGGTCATCTCAGCGATCCCGGAGATCGCCGTGATCGCCAGAACAAGAAATACGATGGAGCCTGCAACAGAAATGTTCCCGGCAATTGTCCGTGAAATCCGTTCTATTTTTCGCCACGCAAAATGAAGCGGCCGGACAGCGAGGAGCGCTGCGACGGTCAACGCGGCCGCAATGGTCCCGCGCGTAAAAGAGACCTGCCCAATCAGGAACAGCGCGAGAGAAAATAATCCCAGGCCGCCCAGCAGGGAAAGGCCACAGCGTTCCGCCCGGTGGAAGCTGTCCGGAAGCGCGTCCGCTATCCACGATCCACAGCCGAATCCCGCAACGGTCACGGCGCACAGACCGAATACGGCGTGGAGCGCGAGCCAGGCCATGGACTAGTGGGCGCCCAGTTGGTGCAAAAAATTCTGCACCGTGTTTGAACCCACCACCCGGATGACAATAAAAAAAAGTAAGACGCTCGTCATCCAAACCTGGACGACGACGGGAAGTCCGCGCTCAAACCTCAGGCGAGCAGATTTTTCGCGTCGGTCGAGGGGGGGATCTACCTCAGGTTTCATGAAGGTTGGACTTTCCCAGTGAGCGGCTTAAACCCAGCCGCCTTCGAATGGCCGCGGTGCGCTGCACAAAATTGCGCCACAACCATTGCTGCGCATGAAATTTTTCACGCCGGTATCGAACCGGACGGATCACTCCATTCCCGCGCAGTTCGTGCGTGACATTCAGCAGCGTATAGGCATGGGGCGCGCCGCCGTAGATTTCAAGATTGCGCCGCGCCTCTTCTCCGCCGTAGGCGCCCTGCTGCCCCCCGGCGATGTGGCCGTAGTCGTGCCTTTGATGAATGGCACGCGCGACCTTCGTCATATCCACTACGGGTATTCCGCGAAGAAGCGCATCCTTGATCAACCATTGATCGAACCAGGCCCTGCCAATCGCCAGAGCGGGAACATCCACATACACGTCACGATTAAAAGCAAAAACATCGATGGCCGTGTGATGACCAGCGAAGCCCGGAGGCAGCCTTTGCAAATCCCACGGCTGGTCACTCCGGAAATCCAGTTCCTCAGTTAGCTCAATTTCCCACCGATGAGTAACAGCCAGAAATCGTGGAAATTTCCCGGCAATAGCGCGAATCGCGTCGTGAAACCCCTGCAGCAAAATAATGTCGCTATTTGAATAGCATAGCAGCGGAGCGTCGGTAACGTCCCTGGCGCGTTTAATCAAGTTGCCCAACAGCGGCGTCCCCAATTCGTTGCGCTGAATGTCGCGAAGATGCGTGAGTCCCAACTCCGCGGCGATTTGTGCCGTGCCTTCTTCCTCGCCGAACAAAAAAATTTCCGGCCGGGGAGAAAGTTGGGTCCAACTGGTGATGGCGTTGCGTTGAATTACGCCGATGTGCCCGCGGAACGGCTTGGGCATGGCGAGAATAGAAATAAGCTGGTTGGTCATCGCGGCAACGTCACAGCGTAACGCCGCGGATGGCGGACAACGCTTCCCGTGGGGAGCGCGAGAAAAGTCAGGAGAGGCTCAGCTATCGCGGAACGCTGCGTATGCGGCGCATGCCCTCTCGAATGACCCACTTATTCTCCTGATCTTCTACAACCGGCGGCCAATCCGGTCCTGCAAACTGGTAGAGACTCTTGAGCGCCAGACGCTGCCAAAGTCCCCGCACTTTGGGAACATTTTTAAATGCGCTGGTAACTCTGCGGAAAATTTTGACCGCACCGGCCTGCGGAATCGATTTTAACTCGCTCTCAATAATTTTATCGCATCTTTGATTGTAGCGGTCCAGGTCCGATGCGCTGAGGCTGTCGGAATGAAAGCGGTAGCCGCCTATCAGGGCGTCAACGGAATAAAGTCGCGCGTGGCGAAAAAACCGCACCCACAGATCGAAATCGCCGACGTCACGATACGATTCGTTCAATTCGCCGCCGGCTTTTTCCCACAGGCTTTTGCGCCAGAACGTGGATTCCTGCTGGATGTATCGGTTGGCCCCCGCCAGGAAACGGTAACGCGACCAGGACGGCAAATCGCGAATATCGACAGTCATGCCGTTGGGGTTGAACCGTGTAGGCCGCCCGGTCAGCCAGTTCACCGCCGGCAAGGAGGCGAAGACGCTGCCCACCACGAACAAGCCGCTGGTGTGCAACAGGTCGCTGGCGTTCAGCCAGCCCATGATTTCGCCGGTGCATTGGGCGAAACCGGTATTTAACGCGTCGTACACGCCTTTATCCCGGCGACTCGTCCACCACGTAATATGTTTCTGATATTTGCGAATGATGTCGATGGTGCCGTCGGTCGAGCCGCCGTCCACCACGATGTATTCGAGGTTGGGATATCCCTGGTATACGATGGAGCGAATGGTGTCTTCTATAAAACGGACGCCGTTCAAAACTGGAGTGACCAGCGTGATGCGCGGCCACTCCGCGCCAGGCGCCAGCTTGGGAGCCAGACGGATGCCGCCGTGAACGTTGCTGTGCTGCTCGTGCGCTTCGAATGGATTCGCCATGGCGCATCAACCTTGGCGCACACGCAGCATCGATTTGAGAAGTTGTACTCCCTGTCGGCGCGCCGACAATGGCCGGCTCCGGTGAAGAACAGGCAAGTGCCGGCGCTCCACCAAACTGCGAAACTCGCGCGCCCGTTCGCATGGAAAGGCGACGAGATTCGCCTCGTAAGAGTCCAGCTCGCTGGATATCACGTGCAAAGAACTATCGGGAGCCAGGGCATACCATCGATAGCCCAGACTGGTGAGAAATTGCACAATGTCCCGGGCGCGGTATCCCCAGGGCGTGGTGCGCAGGTCCTGAACTTCCACGAGAATTGCGGGCCGTGACGCGCCGCTGAGCAGCCGGCTGGCACCGTGCAAGACGCTAAGTTCCGCGCCTTCGACGTCAAGCTTTATGAAGTCGACGCGGGAAATCCCCAGGCCATCCAAAACATCGTCAACCGTGCGTACCTCCACGCGCACTCTATAAGTGGATTCGGACACCGCGGGGGCACGCAAACTGTTGCCCCAGTCGCATGCGCCATCCACGACGAACAAGTCAGCGGTGCCCGCCTGGCCGCCGGCAGCGCACGGCTCTATCCGCACATTGGCGCACCCGTTGACGCGAACGTGTTGCCCCAGGCGGCGGCACTCGCGGGGCGAAGCCTCAAATGCAATCACCTGGCCCTTGCGGCCTATGCACTTGGAGCTCAGCAGCGAATACAAACCGTGGTGCGCGCCGATATCCAGCACCGTCATCCCCGGGCGCAGGAAATTTTCCACGAAATGCAGCTCCTTGCCTTCGAACCCTTCGTTCACCAGCTTGCGATCGAGTTCCCCGCTCTGTGCCAGCCACCAGGCGCCGAAGGGCAGGCGCCATGGGATAGGCACGTCGGGGAAGGTTCTCCGTACCCGATTGGCCAGGGTGAAATATTTTTTCCGGCCGGGCTGCCGCAGAAAGCGCTCCATGCGTTGTGAAATCGATTTTGGCTGCGCCGCCTTGCTCCAGGGATCCTGGCTTTCGTGATTTTCCAGGCAAAGGCGAAACCCGAAAAGGTCGATTGCCGAGGCTGAAGCGATCAACACGGTGCGCTTGCGCCGGTGCTCGCGCGTATCGTAAAAATCATCGTGATCGGGAAGTGGCGCCAGCCGGTATACGTACGCGAAACCCACGCGATAAAGCATTTTCACCAGGCTGCTTTCGCTCGGGTAGTAAGCTATGTCCGTAAGGCTCTGATCGTCTTCGCGTGGCTCTTCTCGGAGTAGCAGCGACGGCCTGTCGTCGGGCACACACATGCTCTCGAGCAACAGGCACTTTTCCGTCAGGCCCCGGAGGTGGCGCAACGCCAGCAGCGGGTTCTCCAGGTGATAGAGCAATCCAAAGCAGAGAACCAGGTCAAATTTCCCCAGCTCCAATATGGCGCTTTTCTGAACATCACCCTGTTCGAATGGGATCGACGGAAAGCGCCTGCGGGCTTCGGCAACATTTTCCTCGCGGCCGTCGAAACCTTGCACCTTCAGTCCGCCATCGCGAAGCGTCTGAGAAAAGAAGCCTACACCCGCGCCTGCGTCCAGGGCGGTTCGCAGCCCCAACCCGGGCTTAATACGCTGCAATACTCCACGGATAGTATTTTCCCTCGCGTGAATCAAATCGCGGTATTCGCGCTTGTCAAAGGGCCTTAATTTCACGGTGACTTCACCGCTGATCGCGGAGGCGTCCGCCGCGAGGGTTGAAGAAACGTCCGCGGAAGAGACATGGTTCCAATGCATGGTCGCTCCTTGTTGTGCTCATTGCCTCTGAGACTTGCCGGACACGCTGCGCTGTAACGGGCCGCTACCAAAGGCGCTGAACGGGCGCCGGGGTTCCCAAGTGAAATAAACGTAAGGCAGGGTAATTAAAGTTTACCGATTAGTTAAATATTAAATTATTACTTGGTTGGAGGAGCCTGGACGCGTGGTAAGTGGCTATCGGCCCCGGCACACGGGGCGGTTCGTCACGTCCGGGAGGATGCCGAAGCAGAAGTTGCTGCGTTGCTCAAAAACCAGTCGATCGTTTTCCGCAGCCCGTCGCGCAGCGCCGTGCTGGATCGCCATCCGAATTCTTTTGCCGCCCGGGAAGTGTCCAGCGAGCGCCGCGGCTGCCCGTCCGGCTTGTCGGCATTCCAGCGAATTTTGGCGTCGCAGCCGGCCAGCGTTCGAATCGTCTCCAGCAGTTCGCGCACGCTGATTTCCTGGCCCGAGCCCAGGTTCACCAAATCAGGTTTGTTGTATTTTTCAGCCGCCAGCACGATGCCTTCCGCGGCATCTTCCGCGTACAAGAACTCCCGCGTGGCCTTACCGGTGCCCCAGGCCTCGATTTCCGCGGCGCCACTCTCATTCGCTTCAATGCATTTGCGAATGAGCGCCGGAATCACGTGCGAGCTTTCCAGATCGAAATTATCGCGCGGCCCGTATAGATTCACCGGCGTCAGGTAAATTCCGTTGAGACCGTACTGCTGGCGGTAGGCCTGCAGCTGCACCAGCAGCATTTTCTTCGCGATTCCGTAAGGCGCGTTGGTTTCTTCCGGATATCCGTTCCAGAAATCTTCCTCGCGAAATGGCACCGGCGTGAACTTCGGATACGAACAGATCGTTCCGGCGCACACAAATTTCTCGATGCCGCTAATGCGCGCGGCCTCAATTAAATTCAGCCCCATGATGGCGTTATCGTAAAAGAATAACCCGGGGTTTTCGCGATTGGCGCCGATGCCGCCCACCACCGCCGCAAGATGAATCACCACGTCCGGTTTCGAATCGGTGTACAGCTTAAGCGCTTCGGTCTGCACGCGCAGGTCGTGAGTCCTGCTGCGCGGAACGACCACTTCCTTGGCGCCCGCCGCCCGCAGTTTTTCCACCACGAACGAACCCAGGAAGCCGTGCCCTCCAGTAACAACCACGCGCCGATTTTCCCAAAAGCCCATATGTCCCCGCGAAATTGCACTCTTAAGTTTTGGATCTGGAGAGAGTGAATACTAGTGTGACGCCTGCCCCTGCACCGCCTGCGCCACGCGCACGACGGAATTGTGCCAGCGATTCCAGGGACCGATTTTTTCTTCCAGGATAGTTTTGCCGCGGCCAGGCGATTTCAGGCCCAGCGCCTCGATATCGGCGTCCACCATGACGGCCACCAGGTCGTGAAATTTGATGCGCGCTTCCCAGCCAAGCTTTGCGCGAGTTTTTGTAGTGTCGGCGATCAACGTGTCCACTTCCAGCGGACGGAAGTAGCGGTCTGAAATCTTCACGTATTTCTGCCAGTCCAGCCCCGCGTAGGCAAACGCCTCCTGCACGAATTCTTTCACCGAGTGCGCTTCTCCCGTGCCGATGACGAAATCTTCAGCCGTATCCTGCTGCACCACCTGGTGAATGGCTTCCACATATTCCGGCGCGTAACCCCAGTCCCGGCGCGAATCCAGATTGCCAAGATACACGGCGCTTTCCTTACCGGCCAGAATGTTGGCGAGGCCGCGGGTAATTTTGCGTGTCACGAACGTTTCACCACGTCGTGGACTTTCGTGATTAAAGAGGATGCCGTTCGACGCGTGCATGCCGTAGCCTTCGCGATAAATCTTCGTCATCCAATAGCTGTAAATCTTGGCGGCCGCGTAGGGGCTGCGCGGCTGAAATTGCGTCTCTTCATTTTGCGGCGCCGGAGCCGATCCAAACATTTCCGAGCTGGAGGCCTGGTAAAAGCGCGTCTTGCATCCACTGCGTCGTACCGCCTCGAGCAGTCGCGTGGTGCCCATGCCGGTGATATCACCGGTGTACTCCGGAACGTCGAAACTGACGCGCACATGACTTTGCGCGGCCAAGTGATAAAGCTCATCAGGTGCCAGGCTGTAAATCAGGCTCAGAATCCATTCCGTGCTCGACAAATCGCCGTGATGCAAGAACAAACGCGCGTCGGGATCGTTGGGATCCTGATAAATGTGGTCAATGCGCTGCGTGTTGAATGTGCTGGAGCGCCGGATGATGCCATGTACTTCGTAACCTTTGGAAAGCAGCAGTTCCGCGAGATAAGAACCATCCTGCCCGGTGATACCGGTAATTAGCGCGCGCTTCATGGGTAAAGTTCTCCTGTGACGTTGAATAAGGGCGTGTTAACGGCCTGTAAATGGGCTTCTCAATTGTAGCCTGCACGGCCCGGATTGTCGTCTGGTGCTAGTTGCACACCGCTCGGAAAAGTACTCCCCGAGCCGGTTTATTTGGAGCAGTTCGGCTTACACCGGTCGCCGGATATTTAGTTTGCGCATGCGCGCCTGCAGCGTAGTGCGCTTCATGTCGAGCAGGGCCGCGGCACCCTTGGAACCGCCGATGCGCCACTTCGTTTGTTGCAGCGCACGCTGGATGTGATCTCGCTCGGCTTGCTCCAGCGTGGAAATCCCGTCGCTGCGCGACGCGTCCGCCCCGTCGCCAGCGCCCGGCGAAGTGGAATTATTTGCTCCAGAATCAGCCCCGCTCAGGGAGGCCCTCGCCACATTTCCGCTCGCTGCCGTCTCCGTTAGCAACTCTGAAACCGGCACACGCAACTCTTTACCGGGCGAAAGCAATACAGCGCGTTCGATGAAATTTTCCAGCTCGCGGACGTTGCCTGGCCAGCCATAATTCGCCAGTGCGTTCATCGCTTCCGCGGGCACGTACTCGACGACTTTGTTGAGCCGGCGGCTGAACTTCTGCACGAAGTAACGCACCAGCAGCGGGATATCCTCACGACGCTCGCGCAGCGCCGGAATCTGAATGGGGAAAACGTTCAG
>JALYLI010000147.1 GCA_030774335.1 Acidobacteriota bacterium
GGCTGAAAGTATTCTTCTTCCTTCCAGTGGACAGCAATTTGCGCTTCGGTCAACTTACGCGCGTCCGGCTTATTGTTTTTATTCTCGGGCCGTTTCTTCGGTTGCGGTTTCTGGCGTACTTTGACCACGTTCCAGGCTCCCCGTGAAGTCATTTACATTTGCGTCACCGAGCATAGCGCCACTCGATGTGGCGCCTCAAGGCCGAGACACGATTGCAAAACGTCGGAAGATCAAATGAAAGCCTCGCCAGGCAAAAGCGGCGAACCAGGCACGGGGAAAGAGTTAATCTTCGGACTAATATACGGGCGGGGTCGTGTTGTCAAGAAATGACTTGCCGTATCTGGCGGCAGTCCGTTAGGGGTGCGGCGGCATTCGTGTTAAAACTCTGACTTGAGCCTGGAACATATAATTTTTCTGTTCTTTGCCGGGGCGTTGGGCGGAGCCATCAACGCTGTGGCTGGCGGCGGCAGCTTCGTGGCTTTTCCGGCGCTGCTGTTTACGGGCGTGCCGCCAGTCCCGGCGAACGCGACGAATACTCTGGCTCTGTGGGTGGGCACAACCGCCAGTGGCGGCGCTTATCGAAAGCAATTAGGGATTCCGAAGCGCGTCATGATCCCGCTTATCGTGACCAGCGTGATCGGCGGCGTTGCGGGAGCATTCCTTCTCATCAAGACACCCGCGCAAACCTTCCTGAAAGTTTTGCCATGGCTACTGCTGGGCGCGACTCTGCTGTTCGCGTTTGGCAAACACCTGACCGGGCTCATCTCGGCGGGAATTTCGCGCGAGTCAAGTAACGGTGCGATAGCAGGAGCGTCAGTTTTCGAATTGTGTGTAGCGGTTTACGGGGGCTACTTCGGTGGCGGCCTGGGCATTGTAAACCTGGCGATGTTGTCGGCGTTGGGGATGACCGACATCCACGCCATGAACAAGTTGAAGGTGATTCTGGGTGCGGTGATCAATGGAGTGGCGGCGATGGCGTTTATCGCTACCGGATTTATCTTGTGGCCGCAGGCGGGAGTAATGACGGTAGGAGCGATTCTGGGCGGCTACAGTGCCGCGCATTATGCACAAAAATTGCCGCAAGCCTGGATTCGTGGGTTCGTGATTGTTCTTGGGGCGCTGATGAGTATTTATTTCTTTCTGCGCGCGTATCGCTAAGGTGCAGAATGCAAAAACGCCGCTGAGCTGCAAAGCCGAGCGGCGTTTTGGTTGAAACTATGCGGCGATTTTACTGCGCTTGCAGTACTTCGCCGGGAAGCACAAAACGTTCCTGCTTCGGAGTCGCGGGGATGCGCGGCAGATTCACCGGCAAGCGGCCCTGTGATCCAGTGTGAGAAACGATTGGTGCAGCGGTACCGTCATCGGCACGCATGCGCTCGATTTTAATGCCGAGGGTGCGTTCCAGTTGGAACAGCTCCGAGCGCTGTTCCTTCACGAACAGTGTGGAAGCCACACCGTGTCCGCCATTGCGGCCAGTGCGGCCGACGCGATGGACGAAGTTTTCGGCCACTTCCGGCAGATCGTAGTTGATGACGTGCGCGATATTTTCGACGTGAATACCCCGCGAAGCCACGTCCGTGGCTACCAGGATGCGGAAGCGTCCCTGCTGGAAACCGGTCAACGCGGCGGTGCGCTGCGACTGCGAGCGGTCGCCGTGAATCATAGCCGCGGAGAAGCCCTTGCGGTTGAGGCTTTCGGCGATGCGATCGGTTCCGCGCTTGGTGCGCGCGAAAATCAGGCAACGTCCGGTTTCCTTGGCCAGCAAGCGCTGGAGCAATTCCATCTTGCGGTCCATCGCTACTTCAAAAGCCTGCACGCGAACATTTTCGTGCGGCTTGAGAGTAGAGCCGAAAGTCAATCGCACCGGCTCCTTCATATAGTCTTTTACGACGCGAACCATGGAGCCTTCCATGGTTGCCGAAAAGCACATGGTCTGGCGGTCCTTGGGAAGAATGGAAACGATGCGACGAATCGCGGGAAGAAAACCCATGTCGAGCATGCGGTCGGCCTCGTCGAGGACGAGGATGCGCAGCGCGTTGAAGTGGAAAAGCCGGCGGTCGAGATAAT
>JALYLI010000148.1 GCA_030774335.1 Acidobacteriota bacterium
AAAAACGGCTCCGCGCAGGACTATCACGGTTATGGAGCCGTCGATCTGTACGCCGTCGACCCTCATCTCGGCAGCTTGCGCGAATATCAGGAGTTGGTCGCATCCGCGCACAGCCTGGGCATAAAAGTTTTGTTCGATGCCGTTGTAAATCACACCGGGCCAAATCATCCCTGGGTTAATAATCCGCCGTTGCCTGACTGGTTTCATGGCACGCCCGCGCAACATGCAAATTCGTCGAGCCCACTGGACAGATCTTTTTACGCTGCAACTGGCCAGCAGCAGCCCGCTCACGATCCCTTCGAGACGCTGGTAGACGCGCATGCGCCGCCGCGTCTGTCAAAAAATCTTACCGACGGCTGGTTCTTCGGTGTGTTACCTGATCTCAACACGGAAAATCCGCTGGTGGCGCAGTACCTTTTGCAAAACAGCATCTGGTGGGCGGAAACATCCGGACTGGACGGATATCGCCTAGATACTTTCCCTTATGTTCCGAGAAAATTCTGGGGCAGTTGGCACAGTGGCCTGCGCCGCATCTACCCCAATCTGACTACCATCGGTGAAGTCTTTCATCCCGATCCTAGCGTTACCTCTTTCTTCGCCGGCGGGCAGAAACGCTACGACCTAATCGATTCCGGAGTCTCCACCATTTTCGATTACCCGCTGTATTTTACGATTCGCGACGTTTTGTTGCGCGGCGCGCCTGTTGGGAAAATCGCGGATGTTTTGCGCCACGATTCGCTCTATCCCCATCCCGATTCGCTCATCACGTTTTTTGGCAATCACGACGTAGCGCGCTTTGCTAGCGAACCAGGAAGCACACCAGCAAAACTCGAATTGGCTTTTGCCTTGGCCCTGACGCTGCGCGGCATCCCGCAGTTTTATTACGGCGACGAAATTGGGATGACCGGCGGAGCCGATCCTGACAATCGCCATGATTTTCCGGGCGGCTGGCCGGGCGATGCAAAAGATGCTTTCGCGGTGGAGGGCCGCGCTCCTGAACAGCAAAAAGTTTTTGCTTACGTTCAGACCTTGCTGCGCCTGCGGCGCGAGCATCCGGTTCTTTCCCGCGGACGCCTTTGGCACCTGACTGCGGATGACTCCTCGTATGTTTTCGAGCGGGACTCGGATGAGGAACAAATTGTCGTGGCCTTCAACAATGCGGCCAATTTGCGCGAAATGAAGATCGCGTTGCGGGACACTCCGGCCCAAGGGGTTACGGGCTTGGCCCCGCTTTTCGGCGAAGCGCATGGAAAGATAGTTGACGGCGCTCTGCAACTCACGATGCCGGCTCAATCGCTCTCTGTTTTTCTTCTGGATTAGCGCGATGGATTGGCGCGGGTGTTCGAACGCGCATTCGAATGGCTGGAGCAAAAATATCTGGAGCATTCGAAAGTCCTTCATTCGAATGTCTATAAATATATGTCCAGTAAATAGTTACTGATATGTAAAGGAATACTTGAAGTGTCGGCGCGTCGACAATTGAGCAATTCAGCACGAATTCGGCTGTCTTCGGGTGGCCTACCCTCGCCGCCTTTGCGAGGGTGGGATAAGTTTCTCCGCGAGTGAACCACACTTGCACAAACTCAGTAACTGATCTGAATCGACCAATCCTTCACCGCGTCCGGCACCGTCAATGTCACCGCATGTGTTTGGCTATCAAATTTGAAATCACGAATCACCTGGCCTCCTATGCGCGCTTCTTTAGGAGTCACCGCAGCACCATAAATAATTATTTCCGCGCTGTTCCACCACGGGTGGTAAGCGCCATTCACAATCTTGCTGTTCACTGTAACCGAACTTCCCGAGGTCTGGCAGCTATACTCAACTCGTAAAAATTCATTTTTCTGGTACGCGTAGGTATGCCCATCGTCCATGTACAGCGCCCCGCGGCAATCGTCGCCAGGATACACGCGTAGCTTCAGCGGACCCGCGGGTGTTTCCGAGGTGCTCTGCACCAGCGGTTGCATCGGCAAAATCGCACCAGCGCGCACGTACAGCGGCAACTCCTCCAGCCGGGGATGCAATTGGATGTGGTCGTGGTTCGCAGGCTTGCTGCTGGTCCAGAAGTCATACCAGTCGCCCGGCGGAAGATTCACTTCCTTCGCGTCGAGCATTTCCGTCGTTACCGGCGCCACGAATAAATCCCGGCCGAATAAAAAATCGTGGTCGTTGCCTTCAATACCCGAGGCTTGCGGATACTCCAAAAACAGCGGGCGCATGAAAGGCAAACCGGTGCGCGTCATTTCTTCCATGCCGGTATAAATATACGGAAGCAATTGATAGCGCAGTTCAATATACCGGCGGCGAATCATTTCGTGCTCCGGCCCGTGCACCCAGGGTTCCTGATCGGCAGTGCCCTTGGCGGTGTGGTCGCGATAAATGGGATTGAAAGCGCCAACTTCAATCCAACGCGTCAGGAGGTCGGCAGTAGGAGTCCCGGCAAAACCGCCGATGTCATCTCCGGCGATGGAATAACCGCAGATTCCCAGGCTCAGCAACATGGGCGTGCTCATGGACAAATGATTCCACGTGCTGCTGTTGTCGCCCGTCCAGGTAGCCGCGTATTTCTCCGTGCCGGAATAGGCCGCGCGCGTAAGAACAAACGGCCGCTCATCGGGCTGTAGCTTGCGCAATCCATCGTATGTGGCGCGCACATTTTCCATGCCGTATATGTTGTGAATCGCGCGATGGTCGCGCGTGGTGCCGTCGTCCATGCCGTGCAAATTCCCCAGCGGCATGGTTTTGTCGGCGCGTTTGAAGACGGAAGGCTCGTTCATGTCATTCCAGAATCCCGCCACGCCCATGCCCACAAACCCCTGGTATTGCTCGCCCCACCACTCGCGGGCTTTGGTGCGCGTAAAATCCGGGAACACACTGTCGCCCGGCCACACCAGACCCACGAAGACGCTGCCATCCGGATTCTTGACGAACATATCCCGCTGCATTCCGGAGTCGTACGGTGTGTAATTGTGATTCGCATCTTTCTTGATGTGCAGGTCGGTGATTAACACCGTGCGGACGCCCTGCGCGCGAAAATCCTCAATCATTTTTTCGAAATTCGGAAAATATTGCCGGTTCACCGTGAACGGCGCGTTGCCCTGCTGGTAATCAATATCGAAATAGATGGCGTCCAGCGGGATTTTTTTCTGGCGGTAGGTCTGCACAATCTCACGCGCACGCGCTTCCGGGTAGTAACTGTAGCGGCTTTGCTGAAAACCCAGGGACCACAGCGGAGGCAGGGGAGCGTGGCCCACCATGGCGGTGTAATTCGTGATGATCTTTTTTGGCTCCGGCCCGGAGAAGTAGTAATAGTTCAGTTCTCCGCCCGCCGCTCCAAATGAAAAATAATCGAGCGACTCTTTGCCGAAATCAAAACTGCTGCGGTAAGCGTTATCGAAAAAAACGCCGTAGGCCGCGCCTTTACGCAAGCCGATAAAAAATGGGATGTCTTTATAGAGCGGGTCGCTGGATTCCTGCCAGCCAAACTCGTCGGTATTCCACATGGTGAAAGCGCGATTGCGGCGGTTCATGTGCCCGGCTTTATCGCCCAGGCCGAAGTAATTCTCATCCAGCGGCATGCGCTTCCAGATGTGCATGTTGTCGCCATCAAAGGCCATGGGCAGCGATGGTTCATCTTCCAGAATCGTTGCGCCCGCGGTATTTGAAAACTTGATGAGTAGCGGCGCTTTGTTGACCTGAATACTGATTTCGCCCGCGGTCATATGTACGGTGTTCGCTCCATCTTCTATCGCCACTGGCACCGGTTGCGGCTGCTCGACGATGGCCCAGGAAAAATCCTCCGGAAATTTCCCGGTTGGCGCCACGCGCACCCGCACGATGCCCTCGCGGAAAGAAGTGATGCGGATTTTTGCCGGGCCGGCGGTCAGCTCCATTCCATCTTGAAGCTTCTCGACATCGTGCACGTTGCCAAGATGCCGCCAGCCCTGGGCGCTAGCTCCGGCGCCCAGCATGGCGCACAAAAATAGTCCACCTGCCACACGCAAGCCGAATCCTGACATGGGATTTCTCCGCAAATGAATTACTGTAAATTTCGGAACACGTTCTTCGACCAGCCTGGTGGTGGGAATCAGGCGGCCAGCCAGTGTTCAAAGAAAGCAGAAGCTTTTGCGCCTTCGATGCGGCGTCGCACGGCATCCATTACGCGGCAGCGAACGATTTCACCGTGGGCGTAAAACCCCAGCCAGTAAGGCAAGTGCAAAATGTCCGGCTGGCGCGAGAATTTTACGGTGTCCTGGCGCACTTTAAAAAATCCCTGTTGGAAAATCAGGCGCAAGGCCTTTTCGCGCAAAAGTTCATCGGCGGCCCCAGGTAACAGCGAAGCCTCGATGCGGTTGCGCGTATCGACCATTAACAAGTGCTGGAAGGGCGGAATTTGTGGAAACTCGAAAAGGTCCAGCGAACCATCCACCGCGTCCATGGCGAAAAGCCGTGTATGTGGTGCGCGCGCCATGGTGTAGCTCACTTCGTAAAACTGGTAGGGAACGTAAGCGCTGGCAATGCGTTGCAGCGAGCCGGCGCGAACCCGCCAGTACATCGACGAGAGTCCCATTTTTGAAAATTCACGAATGGCGTCTGACTGCGTGACGTTGGGACGTAAAGTGACGATGGCTACGGCACTCATTTACGGGCGCACCGGGTTAGCGGAAATGAATCCATAGGGCGAACACGGTGACGATCAGCACAAGGGTAAAGGCCAGGTTAATGTTGTGCTCCTTGCGCGTTTCGCGCTGGAGGTTTACGGTTTTTACGTCCATGCTTTCCAGCTTGTCGCCGACGGTCGCAAAGGTCAGCCCCGCCAATTTCTTGCGAGCTGGGGCGGGATACATCATGCTGACGCCGATAAGCACCCCAGTACACACCACAAACATCAGCACGGCGTAGTGCAGAAAGTTCATGTCCACCAGCCAGCGAATTGGCGGTGAGCTGTAATGCCTGGTTTTGTCCAGCACTTCCGCAACAAATCGCACCGCGCCCAGCACGAAGCCCACCAGCAAGGAGCTGATCGCGCCTTCGCCATTCAGACGCGGCCACAAAATGCCAAATATGAAGCACACCGCGATCGGCGGACTTATGTAGGCCTGCACGCTTTGCAGATAAACGTAGAGTTGCGCGCTGAGCAAGTGAATGAACGGCACCCATAGAAGTCCCAGCACCACCATCGCGCCGGTGGCGATGCGGCCAAAATTCACCAGCTGCTTTTCGCTGGCGGACGGCCGATACTTTTTATAGAAATCGAGGGTGACCATGGTGGAAGCGGAATTGAAAACGGAACTCATGGCGCCCATCAACGCGGCGAGAAGCGCGGCGATGAGCAATCCCACAAGTCCCGTGGGGAGCAGGTTGATTACCAGCGAAGGAAAGGCGATGTCTCCATTAGTGACCTTGCCGTCCACCACGGTAAAAAGTTGCGGATACAGCGCGTAGCAAATCAAACCAGGCAGCACCAGCAAAAATACCGGAAGGATTTTCAGGAAGCCGGCAAAAATAGTGCCGGCCTTCGCATGTCCCTCGTCGCGGGCGGATAAAACGCGCTGGACGATCACCTGATCGGTACACCAATACCAGATGCCCAGAATCGGCGCGCCAAAAACGATGCCGGTCCACGGAAAATCCGGGTCAGTGGCCGGTTTGATCATATGAAAAAAACTGTCCGGCAGAGCGGCGCGCAGTCCCGCAAATCCGCCGACTTTGTCCATGCCGATCAGCGTGAGCGCGATGGCGCCGGCGAGCAGAATCAGCGTTTGCACCAGATCGGTGTAGATGACCGCTGCCAGGCCGCCAGCGATGGTGTAAATACCGGTGGCAATAACCAGGATTATTGCCGCGGTCCATTGATTCCAACCGACCACACGCTCAAGCACGATGCCCGCAGCATAGAGATGCACGGAAATTTTCGTGAAGATGTAGGCAATGACCGAAATGGTGGCCAAGTACGTGGCGCAATTACGGTTGAAGCGGCGCTCCAAAAATTCCGGCATGGTAAACACATTCGAGCGCAGGTAAAACGGCACGAACACCCAGCCAAGCAACAGCAGCATCATGCAAGCCAGCCACTCGAAATCCCCAACGGCCATTCCGGAGGTGGCCCCAGAACCGGCCAGCCCAATGAAATGTTCCGTGGAGATGTTGGAAACGAACAGCGAGGCGCCGATGGCGAACCAGCCGATGTTGCGCCCCGCCAGAAAATAGTCTTCCGAGGTGCGGCCCTTTTTGGCGAAATAAAGGCCGATGCCAAAAATGATAGCGAAATAGATTCCGATAATTACCAGATCAGCTGTAGCAAGAACACGGTGCGTCACCGTCACGATCGCTGCCGTCAGCATCGCACCTCCCTGTGGCCCGAAAAGCTATCTGTGTAAGGCATACTCTCTGGCTGGCTGCGGAGTCTATACCAGAGACAGCAAACCCTCAATGACGGATTGAAGGGACAGCGCGATGGTGATGACATATAATTTGCGCCAGCGTTGGTAGGGAGATCGACAAACGCAGGAGGGTAATATGTTCAAGTTTCTGGGCTGTATGCTGCTTTTGGGAGCAAGTGTGATGGCTGCCGATAAAAACGTGTACGAATTTACCCTAACCTCCATCGAAGGCCAGTCCGCGCCGCTGGCGGCTTACAAAGGGAAAGTGGTGATGCTAGTGAATGTGGCCAGCCGCTGCGGATTCACGCCGCAATATTCCGCCCTCGAGGCGGTCTATGAGAAGTACAAAGACCGCGGCTTCGTGATTATCGGGGTGCCTGCCAATAATTTTGGCGGGCAGGAGCCGGGATCGAATCAGGAGATCAAAACTTTTTGCAGCACGAAATATCACGTGACCTTTCCGATGATGTCAAAAGTTTCCGTGAAGGGCGATGACCAAGCGCCGCTATACCAATATTTGACGGACAAGTCTTCCAATCCGAATACGGGGGGAGACATTCAGTGGAATTTCACCAAATTTCTGATCGGCCCGGATGGTCACGTAATCACGCGCTTTGAGCCGGACGTTACCCCGGATGCGCCGCCAGTGATCGCGGCGATCGAAAAGGCGTTGTCGTCCCTCAACCACTAGAGAATTTCTGAAGAGGCGTTGATGAAAACAACGTGGACGTTTCTGTTAGCCTGCTGCGCGCTGGCGATCGGCGGTTGCCGCGTGAGCAAGCCCGGCGCCATGGAAACTAAAATGGCCACGGAAGTGAAACACAAAATGACCGTCGGCGGAAAAAACATAGCGAACCCGGTGTCCGCAACGGCGGAGAGTATCGCGGACGGACAAGAGCATTTCGGCCATCATTGCGCCATCTGTCACGGCCTGGACGGCCAAGCCACCGGCGTTCCCTTCGCGGAAAAGATGTCTCCGCCCGTTCCCTCGTTGAACTCGACGGATGTGCAGGAGTACAAAGACGGCCAATTGAAATGGATTATCGAGAATGGAATCAATCCGTCCGGGATGCCTTCGTGGAAAGGGATTCTGAGCAATGAGGAGATGTGGAAGATTGTAAATTTCATGCGGCACTTGCCGGCTAAAGGAAGTCTGGGAGTTCCGGCGGTGTACCAAGAGGAACAAGAAGAGCATCAACACGCGCACCACGATCATCACTCCAGATAGGCTGGGACCACTACCTTCTGCACCAACCTGGCACAACAGCATTATTATCAGTCAGTTAGGAGACCTCAGCTCAATTGTCTGCCTGGCGGCAATTTTTTCACCTAGCAATATTTTTCAACGCTGAACACAATTTGCCGGCATCCAAAGGTAGCTCACCAAATAATGAGTTCAGGGGAAACCATGGCCAAACGAACTTCTTCCGCCAGGAAAAAGAACGCGCGGGAAAAATCCACGCGCTTCACCAACAAATCCGTGTGGGCAGCCACTGCTCCGGCTTTGACATCGCAGGCTCTGAAGAAAAATGCCAAGGCGGAGGTCTGCGTGGTGGGCGCAGGAATCGCGGGGTTAACAACCGGATATCTGTTGGCACTGGAAGGCAAATCCGTCATCGTCATCGACAAGAATTCCGCAGGCCAGGGCGAAACCATCAATACGAGCGCGCATCTGTCCAACGAAATCGATGCAACGTATCGAGAGATAGCGCGACTACACGGGGAGAGCGGCGCGCGATTGGCAGCGGAAAGCCATACTGCCGCGATTGCCAAAATTGAGTCTATTGTTTCCGCCGAAAATATCGCATGTGATTTCGCGAGGGTGGAAGGTTATTTGTTTCGCGGGCCGCGCGATTCAGAAAGCGTCTTGGATGAGGAACTAAAAGCGGCGCAAAGCGCTGGGATAAAAGTCGTCAGGGAAGAGAAACTTCCGCTGGAGCTTGCTGCCGGGCCGTGCCTGAAATTTTCCGAACAGGCACAATTTCATGCCGGGGAATATATTGTCGGGCTGGCGCGCGCCTTCAAACGGGCCGGCGGAAAGTTTTACGCGAAAACAGAAGCGAAAGAAATAAAGGGCGGCGAGCCCGCAACGGTATCCACCAACAAGGGACACAAGATCACCGCGGACGCGGTGGTGGTGGCCACCAACACCCCGGTAAATGACTGGGTCACCATGCACACGAAGCAGGCCGCGTATCGGACTTACGTAATCGGCGCGCCAGTGCCGATCGATTCTATTCCGGCGGCTCTTTACTGGGATACCGAAGACCCCTTTCACTACGTGCGTGTGCAGCGAATCGGCGGAGGCAAAAACCAGCGCGACATTCTGATCATCGGCGGCGAAGATCACAAAACCGGGCAGATGGAAGATCTGGAGAACCGCTACGCCAGGCTGTTGAGTTGGGGCCGCACGCATTTTCCGAGTTTGCCTGAGCCGGAGTTTCGCTGGTCCGGGCAGATCCTGGACACCGTGGATGGCTTGGCGTTCATCGGGCGCAATCCCGGTGACCAACCAAATATTTACATCGCCACTGGAGATTCCGGCGTCGGATTGACGCACGGCACCATCGCAGGAATGCTGATCACGGACATGATCATGGGGCGGGAAAATCCCTGGAGCATACTTTACGATCCGGCGCGGAAAAGTCCCCTCGCCGCGTTGACGTTTGCGAAAGAAAATCTCAATGTGGCGGCGCAATATTCAAGCTGGGTAACGCCTGGGGAAGTGAGCAGCGCGGAAGACATTCAGCCCGGCGGTGGTGCGGTCATCCGCAGAGGACTTTCGAAAATTGCCGTACATCGCGATCAGCAAGGGAATTTGCACGAACGCTCCGCGGTTTGCCCGCACCTTGGCTGTATCGTGGCGTGGAACAAGACAGAAAGCAGTTGGGATTGCCCGTGTCATGGCTCGCGATTTGATCCTGACGGAAAAGTTCTCAACGGGCCGGCCATTAGTCCGCTGGCTGAGATCCAGCCCGAAGCGCCCAAGAGCACTTCCGCGACGAACGACTAGCTCCATGAAAAACACCACGGTTACCGCGGTGTTGGCTATCACCGCTGAGGCAGACACGAATAAGCTTTTTCGGCCTGGACGCCATCTGGGTGGCGCACGCTTTTTTGAATTCCACGACCAAGCCTGGTTTCCGAAAAACATTCGTGACGGCGTTACCGATGCGCTGCAATTTATTTTTAGTTTAGGCGGCGTGTACCGCTCTATCGTGCCGCGACTGAATCAGGCGATCGAAATGTGCGGGACAGAGCGCGTGGTAGACCTTTGCTCTGGAGGAGGCGGGCCCTGGCTATGGCTGTACCGTTATGTTGGCAGGACGAACGGGCATGCGGTGACGGTTTGCCTGACGGACAAATATCCCAATATTTCCGCGTTTGATAGCGCGCGCAAAAAAGCCCCGGGACAAATCTTGTTTTATCCGCAGCGCGTGGAGGCCGCGAATTTGCCTGCGGACCTTTCGGGGTTTCGTACTATTTTCACTTCCTTTCATCATTTCGCTCCGGATGAGGCGGTAGCCATTCTGCAAAACGCCGTCGATAGTGGTCAAGGTATCGGAGTTTTCGAAGCTCCCCGTCGTCATCCGCTGACGATTTTGTCGACGGCGTTGATGCTGCTTGCCGGATTCGTGGTGCCGCCGCTCATGCGCCCTTTCAGCATTTCGCGATTGCTCTGGACCTATGTGATTCCAGTTATTCCGCTGGTGTTGTTTTTCGATGGGGTGGTGTCTTGCTTGCGCGCCTATTCCCAAGAAGAACTTCGGCAACTGGTGAGGCAGGTGAAGTCTGAAAATTATGTTTGGCAGATCGGAGAACAAACTGGCGGCTTTACGCCCATCACTTTTCTGATCGGAATTCCAGTCGCGCCGCGTGCGGATACAGGGCAATCCATTTCACCGCTAACGCAGTCGCGTTGAAACGCCATGGGCAAGCAAAGCCTTCATCGCATCTACACCGAAGACAAACGCAGAGCCGCGATGCTGCGCGTGATTTCGCGAAAATTCGAAAGTTTCACTCTGCAGTCTACCGGGTACTACCGGGGCAGGCCCGAGAAATCCATCGTGGTGGAAATCGTGGGCGCAGCCGACGCACAGATCAAGTGGCTGGCGGAACGTATCCGGGCGATAAACAAACAGGCACCCGTTTTGGTCATCACCAGCAGCGGGCGTGCCAAGAAGATAACTGCAACTGGGAAGTGACGCCCAGAGTCTGCAGAGGGTGTGCCATCCTTACCAACTAAGCTGTATTGCTGGCCATTCGCAAAAACTTCTATGCTGGTTGATGCAGCGCACGCGACGTAGCTTTCCAAGAGAAACGGAATCGGGAGTTTGTGTGTCGAATTTCACCGCCTGGGGAATTAACGAAAGCTACCGCGACGACTACGGGCAGTGGCGCAGCGTTTCGGAAAAAACAAAAGCCACGTTCCTTGCTGCGATGGAGGCCACCTCCGATGCGCCGCCCGACCCTGCGTTACTGATCCTGCGGCAGGGCTCAGAACACCGAACCAAGCCATTTTCCGAAATACGATGGGAAGACGGAACGCGTTCGCCCGCGGCGGATGCATTACCTGTGGAGCTGCCTCTCGGTTATCACGTCATCGTCGATGCTGATGGACGCGAAACGCGGTTGATCGTCGCTCCAGCAAAATGCTTTCTTCCACCGGATCTGCACACCTGGGGTTGGGGGGTACAACTTTATGCGCTGCGTTCGCGCGGAAGCTGGGGCATCGGGGATCTGGAAGACTTGCGCCAGATGTCCAAATGGTCGCGGGATTTAGGCGCCGGCGTGGTGATGATCAATCCGTTGTGCGCGACGGCGCCGCTGTTGCCGCAACAGGCCAGTCCTTATTATCCGAGCAGCCGGCTACATTTGAATCCACTGTACCTGCGCATCGCAACAATTGCGGGAGCGCAGGAAGCGCTCCCGGAGCAGGGCAGTTTTTCTGAACAGGGACGCGCGCTGAATGATTTGCCTTTGATCCAACGCGACGCAATATTTAGATTGAAGATGAGCGCGCTGGAAACGATGTGGAAGCGGGTGCGGGGAGCGGTTTCGTTTGATGAGTTTGAAAAGATCCGCGGGCCGAGCCTGCACTTGTTTGCAATCTTCTGTGTTTTGGCCGAACAGCGTGGAGCGAACTGGCGCGCGTGGCCTGCAGAGTTTCGGCGGCCGGATGGTCCCGCGATAGCCAAGTTGGCCGATAAATTTGCGGACCGCATCCGATTTCATAAATGGTTGCAGGTTCTGCTCGACGAGCAGCTGAAATCCGCGTCTGCCGCCGGGAACATCATGCAGGATTTGCCCGTCGGAGTCGCTCCCGACGGGGCCGATGCCTGGATGTGGCAGGACATTTTTGCGAAAGACGTGAGCGTGGGCGCGCCGCCGGATTTATTTAACGCTAACGGGCAGGACTGGGGCTTGCCACCGTTCGTGCCGCACAAATTGCGAGCCGCCGGGTACGAGCCGTTTGTGCAGACCCTTCGAGCGGCGCTGCGATATGCCTGCGGGCTGCGCATCGATCACGTGATGGGACTGTTCCGGCTGTTCTGGATTCCGGTGGGAGAACCGAGCGCGCACGGCGCCTATATCCGGTATAACGCGGATGAGATGCTTGCGATCCTGGCTTTGGAAAGCGCGCGGGCCAAAACTTTTATCGTGGGAGAAGATCTCGGAACAGTAGACGACGGCGTGCGCGAAAAATTGGCGGAGCATGCGGTGCTTTCCTACCGGCTGCTGTGGTTTGAAGAAAATCTCCCGGAACACTATCCGAAATTAGCGGTGGCAGCGGTGTCCACGCACGATTTGCCGACGATTGCAGGCATCTGGTCGGGCGCCGACTTTGACGAGCAGACGGAGTTGGGATTGAAGCCCAAGGTAGAAAATTCGGAGAAGATATTGGGGTACCTGAAGCGAGCGACTAACCTGCACCAGGGCGCAGAGATTTCAGACGTGATTGTGAAGACCCATGATGCGCTGGCGCGTTCGCCTGCGGTGATTACCCTGGCGTCCATGGAAGATGGGTTGGCTGCGGAGAAGCGGCCCAACCTTCCGGGTGCGAGAAACGAGCAGCGTGCCAACTGGTGCATCCCGTTGCCGAAGACACTGGAGGAAATTAAGACGGATCCTACCGTTTTGCGAATCGCGGCGTGTTTGAAGAGATAAGAAGGCTCGCGCCTACTGCTTCAGGCCGTTCTCCATGTGGCGCATCAGGGCGGTGTTTTTGTCGATGGCCTTGGCGAGAATTTCGGACTGACGCTGCGTTTCTTCCCAGTTTTGCGCTTCGATGGCTTCGGTCAAGCCAGGCAGTTCGAGATGCGCATAGGTGTAGCGCGCGCAGTAGAGCAAGTGTTTGAACCAGGGGCGCCCCGGAATGCCCTCGGGGTTCAGCCAATTGCTTTCGACTTGTAATATTTCCTGGTTATAGCGGTCGCCCGCCTTATCGTCTGAAATTTTTCCCGAAGCTACGGCGCTGTCCAAAAGTTTTTTCACGGATTCACCTGCGGCCTGGAAATCTCGAGCGCGCTTCTGCAAATCATCAAGCTTGATTTTGCTGGCGTCATAATGAGAATTCTTCTTCAGATCATCGATAAAGCTGCCGAGCGTGCGGCCGTAAAATCCAAAATCGAACGGCAACACATCCGCCTGCGCCAGACGCAGCGCGGTGACGCCCCATAGCGCCGACATAGTGGCGTGATATTTGTAGCCGGGATCACCAAAGTGGTTCATCCAGTAAAAATTGTCATACATGGAGTGATACACGCCATAGGGCCCATCGAAACTGAGCGTGATTACCGGGCGGCCAAGAAAATTCAGGAACACGGTGTGGTCGGAGCCGCTACCGATGCGGGTGTTCACTACATTTTCGTCTTTGACGGGCAGAGCGTGCTTTTCATTTTTGCGCGCGGCGCTGACGGATTTAAGCCACGCGTCATGTAGGCTGGTGCCGCTGGGATCGGAAATCGAACGGGTGGTTTCCAGCAGCATGGGCGCGAGTGAGCCGACCGCGCCACCTTCGAAGTTCGGTCCCGAGGCAGAGGAATCCACGTTGATGTAGGCGACCAGTTTTTTTCGCAAGTCGTCGCCGAACTGCTCGCCCCACTCGGTTGATCCCGTGAGGCCAATCTCTTCACCATCCCAGCTGCAGAAAACCAGAGAGCGCTTCGGCCTGGTTCCATTTCTCAGCATGGCGCCGAACGCGCGGGTGAGCTCCATCATGGAAGCGGTGCCGCTGCTGGGATCGACCCCGCCATATTCCCAGGCGTCGTGATGATTTCCGAGCAGCACCCACTCATCGGGAAACTGGGCGCCGCGGATACGAGCTTCGACCACGTAGTAGGCTTGCGTGGAATTATCCATCTGCACTTTCAGGTGAGCTTGCACCGCGCCGGTGAGCCGATACTTGATTGACAGGCCGCCTTGCCAATCTTTGGGAGCCATGGGCCCGTCCATATTTTCGAGCAACGGCTTGGCATCGTGCCAGGAGAGCGGCAGAGCCACCAGATGCGGCAGCGAGCGAGCTTCGCTTTCCGGGACACGTTTCGCGCCGGGCACGGAAGCCCAACCGGGAGTTAGCGGATCGCCCGGAACAATAAAATCGTAAGTGATGGCGCCGCGCTGTATATGCGTTTCGGGGCCCCACGGGCCGTCGGGAAATACTTTGCCTTTCACGTAACCGTCTTCAGCGGGATCCGAATAGATGAGCAGGGCGGCAACGCCGTTTTTTTCGGCCGTCAGCGCTTTGAATCCGCGATAGCTGTAGGGATTGGAATAGCGCACCAGAACAATTTTGCCTTTTACATCAATGCCATTTTTGCGCAGCAGATCATAGTCTTCCGGATTCCCGCTGTGGGCGTAAACCACGGGAGCGGTGACCTCCCCGCTCGAGGAATAGCCCATCCAGGCATTGGCCACTTCGGGATTTTTTGTGTCGGGGTCGGCGTCGACGGGAGCTTCGCGAAGGACCGCCTGATAGTGGCTCGGCGCGGTCATTTCCAGGCTGGTGGAAACGGGCCTGGTTCCGAGGACGTCGTACTGGCGCACGACGACATCTTCCAACCCTTGCTTCTTCCACTCTGCGGCAATGTATTCCGCGACTTCGTGATTGTGCACGGAGCCGGCAGGATGAGGAAAGGAAGTGAAATAGCGGTGCTGCTTGCGAATTTCGTCGGCGGAGATATTTTTCTTGAGCTGGTCTTCGAGGATAGCCTGTTGAGCGGCGTGCAACGGAGAGAAGCCGGAAATGTGCGGTTCCGGAGATGCGTCAAGGATTTGCGGAGCGCGATGATAGCAAGCGGCTAAAACAACTGAGCTTCCCAGAGAGAGAACAGCGAATCGGCGCGCATTGACGGATGTGAATTTTTTCACTTGGATGGATTCTCCACGAAATTTGAAAGCAGGCAGATGGACTGTAACGCTTGTAAATCGCGCTGTAAAGACTGCATCATTTGTTTCAGTATTCCGGAGAGCTTATGAAATCTGCTTTCATCGCTATGATCTTCATGCTGGCACTTGTGCCCGCGCCGGCACCAGTTCGGAGCCAGGAAAAAACGGATGCGGTCAGCGGCGTGGTGCAACTGCAATCTCAAATTCAGGATATCCGGAGTATATTTCCCGGAAACATGGCTGTGTACATGAAGAATTTGCAGACCGGGGAAGAAATCGCGATAGACGCGGACACCACCTACGAAACATTCAGCGTGATCAAAGTTCCCATCATGGCGGAAGTCTTCCACCAGGCGGAAAGCGGGAAACTGTCGCTCGACCAACGCATCGAGATAAAGCTGGGCGACCAGCGGCTACCGTCAGGAGTGCTGTACACCATGCAGCCGGGATTGACCCCGACGATTCGGGATTTGTTGACGCTGATGATTATTATCAGCGATAACGAAGCCACGGACCTGCTGGCCGACCAGGTTACGCGCGCGAGCGTCACCAACTACATGCATGAACTTGGGCTGAAGAATACTTCCATACAATTCTCTGATCTGGACTGGGACCGGAAATGGCTGAGCTCGATGGATGGGAGCTACAGCAACGCGCCCGGGAACAAGACTTTGGAGTTCCCTTTCGACAAATACAGCGCCACTCAGGTGCGGCAGGCCTTTGGCGAGACGATTTACAACGCAGGAATATATTTCGGGCACAGTACGGCGCGGGACTTGGGCCGTCTTTTCGAAATGATACAGCAAAAGAAACTGGTGTCCGCTTCCGCGAGTAAATGGATGCTGGCGACGCTTCAGAAGCAACAGGTGGACAATCGCTTCCCGAAATATCTGCGCGACGTAATCATCGCACACAAGACGGGCGACGGGCAGCCGTTTATCGCGAATGACGCGGGGATCATTTTTATCAAGAACCAGCCGGTTGTGCTGGTGGTTTTGACGGGCCACCACCGGGGCGATACGGAAGCTTTGCACGAGGCAGTCGCGCGCGTAGCGGCGCTGGTGGGGCAGCACTATGGCGCGAGACTATCACCCGACTACAAGCCGCGCTGATCGTAGCGCCAAAATGTGCTGAGCGACTTTTCAACAGAAATATCGATATTCCAAATGAAAAATAATGATATCTAGTAATTGCGGCGCCGGGTGCTTTCCCGGCAGCGTAGCCGTAAAATCTATGGTATATAGTAGCGGCCTTAGGAACTCGACTAGCAACCATGAGTCCTCTCCCCACCAAGAAGAAGGTTCGGACCGAGGGCAAAGTCACCCTGAAGACTATTGCTGTCCACCTAAGCCTAACTCCTGGTACGGTTTCAGCCGCATTGAACGACTCTCCAGCAGCGCGCTCCATTCCCGAGCACACCAAAAAACGCATTCTGGCGGTGGCGAAGGAGCTGAACTACCGGCCGAATTATTTCGCGCGCTCCCTGCGTCTGCAACGTACTTATACGATTGGGGTTATAGCTGAAGAAATCGGGGACGCCTACGGCGCGCTGGTGATCAGTGGCATTGAGGAGTATCTTCGCAAGCACAATTTTTTCTTCCTCACGGTGATTCACCGCCACGATCAAAAATTACTACAGACCTACGCGCAGATGCTTCTTGCGCGGGGTGTCGAGGGTTTTATTACTTTGGATACGTCCGTCAAAGAAAACCTCGCCTTGCCTACCGTAGCTGTCTCGGGGCATGGACGAGTCGACGGAGTTACGAATATTACCCTCAATCACCGGTTAGCCGCGAAATTGGCCCTCGCGCACTTGCGTGACTTGGGACACACCCAGATCGCCTTCCTCAAAGGCGCGCTGGTCAGCTCGGACGCGGCCGACCGCTGGGACGCGATCCGCGATGTTGCCGGCGAACTGGGTATACAAATCGACGCTGAACTGGTAGTGCAAATCGACAGTGTAGATTCGACCCCGGCGCTGGGATATCCTTTCGCTAAGAAACTGCTGGAGCGAAGGAAGCCCTTCACCGCGTTGCTGGCCTATAACGACATTTCCGCTATCGGCGCCATATGGGCCTTTCAAGAAGCCGGCCTACGCGTTCCAAACGATGTTTCCGTAATCGGGTTCGATGACATTCCGAGCGCCGCCTACAACATTCCCGCACTCACAACGGTTCGCCAGCCATTGCAGCGGATGGGGCAAATTGCCGCTCAAACGGTTATCGACCAGATAGAAGGCAATGCTGAATATGTTGCTGAGATCGCCATCGAGCCTGAGTTTGTGGTGCGCGGCTCAACGGCGAGAGCTTCGTCTTCGCCCGCCCCGCGATAGCGCAGCCTCCACACCGCAAAACACAAATACGAATTGCAATTTTTATTGGCAGAGTGCGCCGCCGCCGGCGATTCCTGAATCAGCGCCGTAGTGAGCGGGCACGATGGGGATTTCCTGCGCTCGCGAATTGATGCACCAGCCCGGCAGCCGTTCACGAATGTCGCCGAAGAAAGGCTGCAGCACCGCAGCCACGCCACCACCGACGACGATCACGTCGGGTTCCAGAAGATCGATGATGTTGCCGAGCCACACGGATAGAAGGTCGACGGTTTCAAGCAAAATTTCTTTGGCAAGCGTGTCGCCTGCGGCGTTGGCCTGGCTTACTACTTCGCAAGACACCCCGGCGACCTGGCCGCCGGCGAGTTTTAGAATCGGAGCGTGACGGGCATTGGCGGATTCCAGCCTTGCTTGCGCGCGTTTCGCGATGGCCGGACCGGAAACATAAATTTCGATACAGCCGCGCTTACCGCAACTACACACCGGCCCGCGGTAATCGATGCTTACGTGGCCACCTTCGGGCGCAGCGCCCGTACGGCCGTTATAGATTTTACCGTCGAGGATGAAGCCGGTTCCGATGCCGGTCCCGATAGAAAGATAGAAAACTTTTGCGAAACCCTTGCCAGCGCCCCAGAGAACTTCCGCGAGAGCGGCGGCGTTAGCGTCATTTTCAATTTTTACCGGCAGACGATAGCGCCGCAAAATTTCGGCCCCCAAAGGATAATTTCGCCAGCAGGGAACGTTGGGAGGATTGATGATGATGCCAGTGTTGGGATCGAGCGGGCCGGGAGCACAGATACCAATGGCGCGAATGGCCCACTGATTTTTCTTTCCCATTTCCATTAAATAATCTATAGCACCGGAGACGGCGTTGACGCCGTCTTCTGCTCCCCCGTCGCTGATCATGCGAACGCGGGTAACCGCGCCGATTCCGCCGGCAGCGTTTACAAAACCGGCGGCAATTTTGGTGCCGCCGACGTCCACACCAATTACGTGGTCATTTTTTTCGTGGTTGGCCATGCGTGAATCTCTGTTACTGCGCTAAAACTGGAGTTGGCCGGGAGCCGCGTACGGCGTAGTACAGAATATAAAGGTAGCAGATCGCCGGAAGGATGAACGCATGGTGAATGCCGATGCGATCCGCCATCGCGCCCTGCAGTACCGGGAGAATGGCGCCGCCGACTATGGCCATGACCAGGATTCCGGAGCCATCGCCGGTTAGCGGTCCGAGTTCCGCGATTCCCAAGGTAAAAATGCTGGGGAACATCACGGAGTTGAAAAGGCCGACCAGAATGATGCTCCACATGGCGACGTGGCCGGTGGTCAGCATGGAGATACAAACGAGGGAGCAGGCAGCAATGGCGGCAAAGGCGAGAACCGAGCCGGTTTTAACTTTTTGCAAGATTGCGGACCCGATAAAACGGCCGACCATAGCGCCGCCCCAATAATAAGTGACGTATTTGGCGGCGGCGAGCTCCGGAAGTCCGCCGATTTCCGGTTGGCCAAAATAGTTGATCAAAAAACTGCCGATGGAAACTTCCGCGCCCACGTAAACAAAAATGCCTATGGCTCCGAAGACGAGCTGGCGATACTTCCACAGGCTGGCTTTGATGCCGGTTCCATCATGACGGATAGCGCCAGGAATCGCCGGGAGTTTGAACATTCCAATGATGACGCCAAAAATAATTAAAGCCAGGCCGATTACCAGATACGGAAGCTTCACGGACGACGCTTCGTGGACGCGATAGGCTTGCAACACCTCGGCGGACATCTGACGAGTTTCGCCGGTGCCTTTAAAGTTGGCATTCAGGATCAAGAGACCGCCCAGGTACGGTCCGATGGTGGTGCCCAGGGAATTGAAGGCCTGGGTCAGATTCAATCTGCTCGATGCGGTTGCCGGCGGACCTAATACAGCAACGTAAGGATTCGCGGCAACCTGTAGAGCGGTGATGCCCGCTGCGAGAATCATCAGCGCGCCAAGAAATAGCGGAAACGAAGCAGAGCTGGCGGCAGGAATGAAAAGCAGCGCGCCCACGCCCATGGTGAAGAGGCCGGTCACCATGGTTTTTTTGTACCCGATGGCATCAACGATCTTCGACGACGGAATGGAAAAGATAAAATACGCGGAAAAGAATGCAAACTGGATGAGCATCACTTTTGCGTAGTTCAAATCGAAAATGGATTTGAGATGCGGGACGAGAATATCGTTCAAGACGGTGACGAAGCCCCAGAAGAAGAAAAGCGTGGTGACCATGACCATGGCGGCCACATTGGTAGAGGATGGCGGCGCTTCGGAGTAAGAGGCTGCGGTAGCGCCGGAATTGGTATTCACAATGGCCATGCGGATCGCCTCCGTGTTACAACCGCCGTATCGCTTTCAAATCGGGCACCCGCCAGCGGCAGCGCTCGGCACCCTCGGAATGAAAGCATAAAAACCGCCGCGGTACCGAATTAATTATCGCGGCGCACGATGATGCCACAAGACATGCGTGATGAAAACTATGGTTGGCGGTGCACGCAGTAAGTGGTGTAAGCGAGGCGCGGAAGATTCCGGTTGCAGAAAACAGGAGTAGACGCTGATGGCCAAGCTTGTGGCGGTGAACGTTGGTCTGCCGCGCGATATTGCGTGGCGCGGCAAGACCGTGCATACGGGCATTTATAAAAATCCGGTCGCGGGCCGTGTGATGGTGCGGCGGCTAAACATAGATGGCGATGGACAAGGAGATTTGGCGGGGCACGGCGGCTTGAACCGGCCGGTGATGGTTTATCAGCTGGATTCCTACCGGTACTGGGAGCGCGAACTGGGACGCAACGATTTGTCTTACGGACGATTTGGAGAAAATTTTACCGTGGAGGGCTTGCCGGACGCGGAAGTGTGCGTCGGCGATCGCTTTCGGATTGGCTCGGCGCTGTTTGAGATTTCACAACCGCGCGTCACGTGTTACCGCGTAGGCATTCGCATGGACGAACCGCAAATGCCGGCGAAGTTGGTGGCACATCACCGCCCGGGCTTTTACTTCCGCGTGCTGGAAGAAGGCGAGGTTGGGGCTGGAGACGAGATTGTAAAGGTTGCAGACGGTACTGAGCACATGAGTGTGGCGGAGATTGACGCGATGCTGTACCTGCGCGGCCATACCCGCGAACAACTGGATCGCGCATTGCACATTCCGGCGTTGAGCGAAGGTTGGAAAATTTCTTTCAAAGCGCTCCTGCAAGACGAAACGACGGGAACGACGGGAACAGCGCCAACGGGAAATGCCGGGCTTGCGCCGGCCAGCGGTCCGCCGCCGGCTTGGCCCGGATTTCGAAAGTTGCGGGTGTCGCGAATCGAGCGCGAGAGTGCCAGCGTAATCTCCCTTTCGCTCGTTCCGGCAGATGATCGGCCCCTCGCCGCGGCGTTGCCAGGACAGTTCGTTGTTCTACGCGTGCGACCGGAGGCGGATGGCCCTGCTTTGATGCGCAATTACTCGCTTTCGGATTTGCCGGCCACCGATCACTACCGCGTGAGCGTCAAGCAAGAGCTGAAGGGGGCTGCGAGCACCTATCTGCATACGCAAGTGCGGGTGGGCAACATTGTGGACGTGGCGGCCCCGCGAGGCCGCTTCACACTTCGGCCGGGAGAAAATCCCGTGGTGCTACTCAGCGCGGGAGTGGGAGCAACGCCGGTTTTGGCGATGCTGCACGCGCTGGCCAACGAATCCTCGAAACGGGAAGTGTGGTGGTTGTTCGGAGCGCGCAATCGCGCGGACCATCCCTTTGCGCAAGAAGCGCGAAAATTGGTTGAAGCGTTGCCGCGGGCAAGGAGCCACATCCGGTATAGCCGACCTGATCCCGGGGATCGTCTGGGGGCGGATTTCGATGAGCCGGGACGGATCGCGGTTGACCTGCTCGAGAAACTAGGCGTGCCGCGCGATGCCGATTTCTACATGTGTGGCCCGGCGGCGTTTCTGGAAGATTTGACCGCCGGGCTGGCCGCCTGGGGCGTGGCGCCTAACCGAGTAAACGCTGAGATTTTCGGCGCCGCCAGAACGATTACACCCGGTATCGCTGAAAAATTACCGGTGCCACCTCATGCGCCAGAAGGACCGGCCGGATCGGGCCCGCGAGTATCGTTCGCACGCAGCGGGCTCAACGCATGCTGGGATCGTAAATACTCGAGCCTTTTGGAATTTGCGGAAGCTTGCGATGTACCGGTTCGCTGGTCTTGCCGGACCGGGGTGTGCCACACGTGCGAAAGCGGATTGATTTCGGGCAGCGTTGCTTACCAACCCGAGCCTCTCGATCCGCCCGCTCAAGGCAATGTACTTATTTGCGTCTCGCAACCTGAGAGTGACGTGGTAATTGATTTATGAAGCGCGCAACAGGCTGGCTGATGCTGAAAATGGCTCCCCGGGGAAGATTCGAACTTCCAACATTTCGGTTAACAGCCGAACGCTCTACCATTGAGCTACCGGGGAACGGGCAAGTAGACTTTTAATTTACAACAATATTGCGGGCACGTGCCACTTTACTCTGAC
>JALYLI010000149.1 GCA_030774335.1 Acidobacteriota bacterium
GCGCAGGAGCATGCCGGGCATTTGCTGGACCTTGAAGCGCTGTGGCTCACACGGGTGAATGATTACGTGGCGGGCAGCGCGCAACTCACGATAGCGGACTTGCAGAATCGAAAAACCGACGAAGCAAAACACAACACTCGGCCACTGGAAGAAATTCTGACGGGTTTCCGAACTGCAAGGAAAAGTTTGCTCGAGCACGTGGAGCTATTGGACCAGGCTCTATTCGCTCAAGTTATTTCACATCCGCGATTGAAGGCCCCCATGCGGTTAGTGGATCACTTATATTTCGTCGCCGAACACGACGATCATCACCTGGCGAGGATCTGGGAGTTGGTCAACGTCCGGATGACCAACGAACGAGATTAGTGGGAGCGCTGGTTTTCGCGGGCGCAATGCGAAGCGTGTGCGGCGGGTTCCGGCGACGACGCCGACTTCGGTGTACCCGCCGAGGGGTCAGCGGCCAGGCATTCGGCGCAGTAGCCGCCTACTTCAGTGCGCGATATGGTTACCTTCATGTTGAAATCGCGGGCGATTTGTTCTTTCAGCTGTTCGTAGAGGCGGCTTTCGAATTCGCGGACTTTTCCGCAGCGCAGGCAAGCCACGTGGATGTGATCGCGCGGACCGTGGCTTTCGTAGTAGTGACGGTCGCCGCGCAGGTGCAGCAAATCTAGCTCGTCAATGAGGCCCTGTTTTTTCAGCAGGTCGATGGTGCGATAGACGGTGACGAGATGAACGCCTGAGTCTATTTTTTGCGCGCGCGCAAGAATCTGATCGACGTCGAGGTGCTGCTCGGCGTCGTCCATCACCTGGAGGATGACGCGGCGCTGCTTGGTCATGCGGATGCCGCGCTCGGCTAAAAGTTTTTGAAGTTTTCCGGTGGTTTCAGCAGTGTTGATGCGTTCGCCAGTGGAGACACGGTGGGACGGTGATGCTGCCATGCGGCGCCTCCGGGAGCGGTAATGCAGATTCACGAATGCGTTGGCAACATTCGCTTCGGCCATTGTACTTACGTTTGAGGGTAAGGGCAAAGATCAGTGATGTCAGGATTAACGGTGTGTTCGGTCTTTGCAGGTTGGGTTCGTGTGACACATCCGGACGGAAACTAGCACAACAGAGTTACGGAAGATTGCGAAACGTTGCTCGTTCATTTGCAAAATTCCCACGTGCAAAAACGGCACGTGGGGCACCCGGCAGTACCTCCGGGTGGCGCGAGAAAATTTACGAGTGCGTGGGTAGCATTCGCATGACGTCGTTGTACACGGCATAAGCCATTATCGCCAAAAGAAACACGAAACCGACCTGCACGAAGCGCTCTTTGAAAGCCATGCTTAGATCGCGGCGCATGACGCCTTCGATGGCAAGCAACGAGATGTTGCCACCATCGAGAATGGGAATAGGCAGAAGGTTGAGGATGCCAAGATTTACGCTGATCATCACCATGAGCGACAAGACCGCAAGCGGACCCTTGCGCACGGCTTCACCGGCCAGACGGGAGATGCCTACCACCCCCTGCAATTGTTTGGCGGAAACACGGCCACTGAATAATTGGCCGATCACTCCGAGAGTCTCGGAAATACGCTGGCCAGTCATGAGGAAAGCGCCGCGCAACCCTTCACCCAACCCGGTGCGGCGATAAGAAGTTTGATCGCGCACGGCCACGCCGACTTGATAAACTTTTTCTCCTGACTCGGTCGCTCCCGCCAACGGAGTAACTTGCGTGTGGACGGTTTGGCCCTTGCGCAACAAATCCAATTGCACGGTCTGGCCTTCCGAACCGCGCACACGCTCGACAAATTGTCCCCAGTATTGAATTTTCTGGCCGTCGACGGCCTGGATGACATCGCTTTCTTTCAAGCCAGCGTGGGCGGCGGGACTGCCGGAAGCTACTTCATCGAGGACCGGGGCCAACGGAGCGTAACCTAGCAAACGGTCGCCCGCGGCGGCGTCGGTCAGAGCAGCCTGCACGGTGCGGCGCGCGCCGTTATTTTCTACTTCCGCGGAAATGGTTGAACCCGGCGCAGTTTCTTTAATTATTTTCGCGGACTGTTCCCAAGTGGGATTTGCCACACCATTCAGCGAAAGAATTTTGTCACCAGGCTGAAAAGGGCTCGCCGGCTTAGCAGGCTTGGAGCTCAACGCCACTACTTGCACGGGCTGGTCGAGATATGCGGAATGCGGTACGCCCACGGCGATAAACAAAATCGCGAGCGCGAGCACCGGGAAAATCAGGTTTACCGCGGGGCCGGCGAAGGAAATCAAGGCGCGTTGCCACCGCGGCTTGCTCATTAATTCGTCCGAGGAGCCCGTAGGCGCAGCCGCGCCAGCGTCCACATCGGTAATATCCTGACCGGCCATGCGCACGTAGCCGCCAAAAGGGAGAGCGCTGATCCGCCAATCCGTGGCGCCACGCTTCCATCCAAACAAACGCGGTCCGAAGCCGATAGAGAAGACGTCCACGCGCACTCCGAACATGCGCGCCACGATGAAATGGCCCCACTCGTGGATCATAATCATCAAACCGAGTACCAGCGCGACGCCCAAGATCAGATTCATACGAATTCTTCTCTCCCCACAGTTGCTACATTAATTCTACGACGATGGATTCAACGGCGCTCGCTAAAATCGCGTCAGGATGCCACGGCGGTTACTGACAGCCGCGATACCTCTTCTTTAGCCATGCGGCGGGCTTCCGAGTCGAACGCGAGGACATCGGACATATTTTCAAACTTCGTTCGCGGGGTGCGCGCCAAGACGGCTTCAATTACTTCCGCAATACCATTGAACGAAAGACGGCGCGCCAGGAACGCGGCAACCGCGATTTCATCGGCGGCATTCAGAGCGCACGGCAAGGCCCCGCCTTTTTTCAAGGCTTCGCGGGCCAGGCGCAAACAGGGAAAACGCCGGCTGCTGGGCCTGGCAAAATCGAGGCGCTTTAACTTTTTCCAATCGAGAGCTATTTCTTTAGATGCGACCCGCTCGGGATAAGTTAACGCGTACTGGATGGGCATACGCATGTCGGTGGGGCCCAACTGAGCGAGGATGCTGCCATCCACGAATTCGACGAAAGAATGCACCGTGGATTGCGGATGGATGATGACTTCGATCTGGTCGGGGCGCATGCCGAAGAGCCAGCGGGCTTCGATAATCTCGAAGCCTTTGTTCATCATGGTGGCGGAGTCAATGGTGATGCGGTTGCCCATGCGCCAATTGGGATGAGCGAGGGCCTGCTCTGGAGTGATGGTGTCGAAGGCGGAGAGCGGGGTTTTGCGGAATGGGCCGCCGGACGCGGTGAGAACGAGGCGGCGGACTTCCGTGACTCTCCCGCCGCGCAGGCATTGATGCACGGCGTTGTGCTCGCTGTCGACGGGAAGCAATTCGCGGCCGGCTTTTTTTGCGGCGGCCATGACCAGCTCCCCGGCGGCCACGAGAACTTCTTTGTTGGAAAGCGCGACGGTCTTGCCAAGTTTTACGGCTTCGTAGGTGGCTTCCAGGCCGACAACACCGACGGCGGCGGAGACCACAATTTCGACGCGGGAAAGCGTGGCGACGGTGAGCATACCCTCACGTCCGTGATGAATTTCGGGAAGGGGCGCAATTTTCTGCTCGCGCAAGCGTGCGACAAGCTCGTCGGCTTTTTTCGCGTCGGCTACGGAAACTACGTTGGGGCGATGGCGCTCAATCTGGGTGATGAGTTCATCGAGATTGTTGCCGGCCGCGAGTCCGCACACGACAAATTGTCCGGGGAGCGATTCCACAACGGAGAGGCATTGGCGACCGATGGAGCCGGTGGAACCAAGGATGGATAAATGATTCACGAAATCTCTTTCTGGTAGATGGCACTGGCGCGTCCCACACATCGGGATTTCGGGGGTCGGCGCTCGCTATACGCTGGGCGGATACAGCAAGACAAAATAATACCAGACAACCGGAATGGCGAGGATAAGAGCGTCAATGCGATCGAGGATGCCGCCGTGTCCGGGAAGCAGCGCGCCGGAGTCTTTAACGCCCGCGCTGCGCTTGTAAGCGGATTCGAGTAGATCACCGGCTTGGCCGGCGATGTTGCCAACAGCGGCGGCGCCAAGAAGCATCGTCAACGGGATAGAAAGAAAATGTGCGAAGCCGAAGGCTACCGCGATGCAACTGGCGAAACCGGCTACGGCACCTTCCCACGTTTTCTTGGGACTGAGATGCGGTGCGAAAGGATGCTTGCCGATGGCGCGGCCGACGAAGTAGGCAGTGGTGTCGCTGGCCCAGATCACGACGAGGACGAAGAGAAGAAGGCGCGGGCCTTCCGTGCCGAGGGCGTGGAGGCGAATCGCATACGTAAGCGGAAACGCAACGAGGAGCAGACCGCTGGCGCTGATGCCCGCGGAAGGCAAAGCCTCGACGATAGGGCGTTTGGTGGCCAGAGTCAGCGCCGCGATGCCGATAACGAAGAGAAAGATCGCGTCTTCGGCGCGCGGGAGGAAACGATGAAGTAGCCAGACCAGGTGCGACGGTTGTGTGATGCCGCCGAATTCCCCCCAGCGCACTGCGGTGGTCAGCCACTGAAGAAATAAAATTGCCAGCGCGCAGGTCGCGGTCCAGAAGCGGTAAGCGCGATGGCCCATGGCATCGCCAAGCGCGAAATATTCAAAGAGGGCGAGCAGAATGACCAGCGCAAGTACCAGCGCGACGATGGCTGTGGAGGCTAACAACACCAGGGCTACGACCACAG
>JALYLI010000150.1 GCA_030774335.1 Acidobacteriota bacterium
GTCCCAGATAACGTCGCGCCGCTGAGGGTTCCTTCAAAGACCATATCCTGGGGGAGTTCTTCCTCAGATTTTGGAGAAACAAAAGTGAGGTGGCCATTCGAAAGCTCGACCTTCGGAAGCGGCCGAGCATTTCCCCAACGACCCACCATCTGCGCTTTCAATTGTCCATTTTCTTCGCTGAGTTCCAGCCAGGATGGATATTCGTGATCTGCCGATTTTAGGGTTAAATCCCAGCGACCGAGAAAAGCTGCGGAGGAATCGGCCGGTGCAGTAGAGGGTTCCTTCCTGGGGGTTGCGGCATTAAAATTTGTCACCGCAATTAGTGACAAAATAGCCGCCATTACGAATACGATCCGATAAAATTTCATAGCAACTTCCTTCCTGGTCCGCGATGCAATGCTTAAGACTTAATCGTTTGCGAAGCCTCATCCCAATACACCGGGCTTTTTCGGTAATACGATTCGTTCGCCATGTGACAACCTAGTGCCGCGTGGTGACCGAATACGATGTCTTGCACAACAGGCTTCCTGGACCTAACAGCCTCGAAAAAATTCCAGAGATGCGGTTTCAAGTCGTCATAATCGTCGCCCTTGAAGCTTTGCGTTTCGAAAGTAGGCTCATGGCCGGGCTTCGGATCATGTTCCGCATGCCATTGCTTGAAGTATGGTTCCCGTAAACGAGCCGGAAGTCCGTAGCAGTAGTAGCTCGGGGACATGTCGATACCGGGTTGCGGAGTGTAACTAAGTCCGAACTCGGTGAGCTCGATGATGCCTTTGGAACCCATGAAGCGAGTGACTTCGGCAGTTTCCGTTCCCAAAGTCAAACGCATGTACACCGGGATGTTTGCATATTCGAAAAGAACCGGATGGACATCCGGCGTGTTGCGCCCATCTTTCCAACGGTAGATTCCGCCGAACGCCGATGCTTTCTTGGGAGCTTCATTGATTCCCAGAACAAACTGCATCCCACTGAGCAAATGAACCAGTAAGTCGCCGGCTAATCCCGTGCCATATTCTTTCCAGCATCGCCAACGCGCGAAGAGATAAGGATCAAACAGTTTTTTCGGCGCGCTGCCCAGCCAAGTGTCCCAATCCAGATTTTCCGGGGACAAATCCGCAGGCGGTGGATATTCCCACGCTCCCGTCGGATCGTTTCTGCCCAGACTCCCTTCGACCAAACTAAGTTCTCCGATGGCTCCGCTGGCGAGAAGCTCTTTGGCTTTCGCGCACAGAACGGAACTGGTCCGCTGCGCGCCGATCTGCACGATGCGATCTGTTTTTTTTGCGGCGGCCACCATCGCGACGCCATCCGCAGCGCTGTGCGACATGGGCTTCTCGCAGTAAACGTCCTTGCCGGCTCCCACCGCGTCCACCACTACCTGTTTATGCCAGTGATCCGGAACGGCGATGATGATGGCATCGATGTCTTTGTCATCCAGCAACTCTTTGTAGCGGCGAGTCGTTTTTATCGGCTTGCCGACGATTTCCTTCGCCAGCTCGTGGCGGCCATCATAGAGGTCACAAGCGGCTACACATTCCACTCCCGGAAGCTGGACCGCATTGGTCAACAGCCCGGTGCCTTCCATACCCACTCCGACAATTCCGAAACGAACCCTGTCGTTCGGACCTGCGTAATTGCCGAGGGCTGGAAGAGGTTCGGGTTCTAGCACCGTGATGCCGCCTACCATCGAAACACCTGCGATCCCGGCGGTTCTCTGCAGAAATCCACGGCGTGTAAAACCAGATTTTTTCATTCGCGATCTCCTGTACGCAGAACTCCGAACAACTTCCAATTAAGAAAATAAACAATACGCGTTCTTCTTTTACGTAGCCGCGCGTAGCTTGTCAAGATTCGTTTCTTGTTTGAATCATTTTGTGAATGCCTGCCGGGTTGCCGAACGCGAGAAAACTTTCAACGGCTGATTGCGATTATGTGGCCACCATGCAGGTGGAATATTGCTGATCCGCAATCGCGGTAAATGGCAGCATGGTCATTGGACCTGCGGCCGTTTCAACCGTCCATGATTGTTGGCCGGATTTTTTCGCTGCCAATAGTTGCTGCGCCGTGACCGACGGCGCGGTCTCGGAGATGGCAAACAAAACCAGCGGGCCGCACAGTAACGCCACGGTTTGTGGATGCTGTGGATCGATTGCCTCCAGCCGCAATTTCATCGGTAGTTCCAATTGGATGCGATCGCCTTTTTTCCAGGTCCGGCGCAACGTGGCAAATTGGCCAACGGCGACGGACGGCGACGTAGTCTTGTCGTTGATGGAAATTGTTGCGCCCACTGCCCACTCGGGAATCCTCAAATGAATCGCGAAGTCCGCCGGTTTGGAACTTGCCAATTCAAATTTCACCGCGCCGTCAAATGGGTATTCACTTTTCTGAATAAGTGACATTTGGGCGCCTTCGTGACTCCAGCGCACGGTGGAGGGAACATACAAATTGACGTACAGGCCCTCGGAATCAGAAAAGTAAGCGTTGATGCGATAGTCGGCGGCTACCTGTGGCAAGGTTCCGGAGCAACACGGCCAGCGTGGCTTGGTAAAAACCTTGCGCGCGCGGAAATTGTAGTCAGAGTAATAAAAAGTGCTGCCATCAGCCAGGAGTGGTTTAGCGCCTAACACAGTATTGTACATCACCCTTTCCATGCTGTCGCCATAACGCGAGTCCTGCGTCACGCGAAGCAAATAGCGCGTCAGCTTAAAGTGAGCGTAGGAGCCGCACGGAGTCTCAAAACTGTTCTGCGTATTCGTTAGACTGACGGCAACATCGCCGCTGCCCGAAGCACGAAGTTGTTCGTCCGGCCCCCAGCCTCCGGTTGCGAAGCTTTGCGCTTTCAACATTTCAAATGCGTTGCTGGCGCGCAGATGCTTTGCGCTACCCAGGGTTAAATACGCTTGCATGGCGGAGCACAGCGAGTTCACATAGCTGTAAGCATGCCTGCCTGCAAGGACGTTGCGGCCATCCACCAAGGGGTCGTAGTAATGCTCGTCGTCCAAATACTGAGAACCGAGATCGCGATACCGGTTTCCCGCACCACGTTGGTATGCCAAAAATAAATTTTCGGAAATTGTGTAGGACTCATCTCACGTATATCCCTCCACGGGATTCTGACGCCACCGTTTACCGTGCTCGATGGCCTTGCCAGGCAAATGCGGCAGCGCGGTGTTGGTGGTGTGCACCAGGATCGAAAAGGCATCTGGATCATGCACAAGTTGATGTGAATCGATCAGCCCGCAAACCAACTTGTCGTAGCAGTAGGCGGGAAATCGATTCTTCTCATAAAAATCGCCCGAGATGGTCTTGGCGTACAAGCGATTCAGCCTCAACACTTTTTCTCTAGTCGCTGGTTCCCCGGTTATCGCGTAAGTGCGCGCCAGGGCGGAAACCCATTGACCAAACGTGGCGCTAGGCGCGAATCCAACATCCACGCTATTGCTATCGTAGTCAGGATCGTAGTGATACCAACCGCCCAGATCCGCTCCTGGGGCTGGCTGCCCGGCCATCTGACGAAACGGTTTGAGTAAACTATCCTCACTGAGCTCCATTAATACTTTGTGCGTTTCGTGCAATTGTTTTTCGTGCAGTTCGCTGGTCAACGTGACGTCGGCATATCCAAACTCTGTGAGCTGGCGTACGGGCGTTTCTACGGGCAGTGGAAATTTAAGAGGGTAAGTCACAGCTCCAACGGCGGCCACCGAGGCGGACTGCACAAATGTTCTTCGCGAAATTCTAGGGGAGAAGATCATGCTCTCTTTCTTATCGCTCCCGGTGTTGTTTTTGTCTAGACAATTTCAAGACTCGGCATAAGACGGTAAGATGCCGTCGGTATTGATTGTGATGAGGAGTCTGTCATGAATTTAATTCCCAAGGCGTGTCGAGACTTATTGTGCCGCGGCAGTCTGGTATTTCTAGCGATGCTGATCATCGCAACCCCGACAACGTCGCAGAGCCAGCATCTATCCTCCGCTGAGGTGGAAAAGCGCGTCGAAGCGTTGCTAGGGAAAATGACGCTCGAAGAAAAAATTACTCTAATCGGCGGCATCAATGATTTTTATATTCGTGCCCTCCCCCGACTTGGGCTGCACGCATTACGCATGTCCGACGGCCCGATGGGTGTTCACGACTACGGCGAGACTACTGCCTATCCGGCGGGGATCGCGCTCGCCGCTTCCTGGGACACCGATCTGGCCAGGCGCGTGGGCATTTCGATGGGTGAAGATGCCCGCGCTCGCGGCGTGCACTTTATTCTCGGGCCGGGCATGAATATTTATCGTGCACCCATGAACGGCCGAAATTTCGAATACCTGGGCGAAGATCCCTTCCTCGCGTCGCGCATCGCGGTCCCCATTATTGAAGGAATTCAATCGCAAGGTGTGATTGCCACTGCGAAGCACTTCGTTGCGAACAACATGGAATATGGCCGCATGGACCATAGCTCCGATGTTGACGAGCGAACTCTGCGCGAAATTTATCTTCCCGCATTTGAAGCCTCCGTTAAGGAAGCAAAAGTGGGCGCGCTTATGGATGCTTACAACCTCGTGAATGGTGTGTACATGACGCAGAACGGCTATTTGAACAACGAGGTGGTCAAGAAGGAATGGGGTTTCGACGGGATCATGATGTCCGATTGGGAAGCGACCCATGATGGCATTGCCGCAGCCAACAACGGACTCGATCTGGAGATGCCCTCAGGCGCGTTTATGAACCTTCAGAATTTGGGCCCCGCGATACAGCATGGCGAAGTTTCAGTAGCCACCATCGACGACAAAGTCCGGCGCATCCTGCGAAAAGCGGTGGAGTTTGGATTTTATGACCGGGAACAGGCGGATCGAACGATTCCTTTGTACAGCCAGGATGGAATTAACGTGTCGCTGGAAGAGGCGCGCTCGGGGATCGTTCTCTTAAAAAACGATAATAGTCTGCTGCCACTCGACAGCAAGAAAATTAAAACCATCGCGGTGCTCGGACCAGATGCATATCCGGCGGTGGTCGGCGGCGGCGGGAGTTCGCTGACGAAGCCGTTTCGTGCCATGAGCTACTTGGAAGGCATAAGCAATTTTCTGGGCAAAAATGTTCGTGTGCTTTATATCGACGAGCAGCCCGTCATTGACGACATTGTGGGGCAAACACGATTCGAATCATCCGCGGGAGGTCCACAAGGCTTGAAGGGCGAGTATTTCAACAATGATAATTTGCAAGGAGCGCCCGCCTTGGTTCGTACCGAAGAACGAATCGATTTTCACTGGGGTAACGGAAGTTACAAGGACGGCGAGCCCGTTGATCATTTCTCGGCGCGTTGGAGCGGGTATTTCGTGCCGCCGAATGAGGACGACTACAAGTTTTATGTCTCCGCCGATGATGGAGTGCGATTGTACATCGACGACAGGCTAGTCATCGATGACTGGAAAAAGCACGGTGAAACCCTGAACACCTACGCGATGCATCTCCAAGCGGGCAAGCCCCATGAGATTCGTCTGGAATATTTCGAAGATACCGGAACAGCCACCGCCAGATTTGGAGTCGCGGCTGCTACGCGACCTATCGGCGAGGCTACCAAAATGCTCGCGGCGAATGCAGATGCTGTAGTTTTATGCATGGGATTTGATCCGAACACTGAAGGAGAGGCCAACGACCGAACGTTTCGCTTGCCTGCTGGACAAGATAATTTCATCGAGCAGATTGCGAATGTAAATAAGAATGTCATCGTGGTTTTGACGGCCGGTGGAAACGTGGACATGACCCGCTGGATTGACAAAGTTCCGGGGCTTTTGCACGCCTGGTACCCGGGACAGGAAGGAGGCACGGCGCTGGCGCAAATCTTATTTGGCGAATACAGCCCGTCCGGAAAGCTTCCTGTATCGTTCGAACGACGGCTGGCAGACGGCGCCATCTTCAAGAGCTATTATCCGCAGAAGGGCGACAAACACGTGGAATACACAGAAGGAGTTTTTGTCGGCTACCGGCACTTCGATCGCTCCGCGATTAAACCACTTTTCCCCTTTGGTTATGGTCTTTCCTACACCAGTTTCAAATACAGCCACCTGAAGATCACCCACGAGCCTGACGGAGGCAAAGATTTGGCCAAAATGTCCTTCGAGGTCAAAAACATCGGCTCACGAGCGGGAGCCGAGATAGCTGAATTGTATGTTGGAGACTCACACGCGAGCGTCTCGCGCCCAATCAAAGAGTTGAAAGGTTTCGCTAAAGTGAAACTCGAGCCCGGGGAAACGAAACAAGTCACCCTCGCTCTGGACCGCCGCGCGTTCTCCTTCTTCGACGTAAAGAACCACGACTGGACTGCCGATCCTGGAGATTTTGGCATTTTGGTTGGCGGTTCGTCCGTGGATATTCAGTTGAAGGGAACCTTCGAGCTCGCTCCAGAATAATCGGCGAGCCGCTGGCACAACGTGAATGGCAAGGCCAGTTTTTTTCGTCCAGTCTCCAGCGGATCCATGAGCAAGTTTGTCTGGTATCCGCCACTGAAGCGTCACAAATTATGACAAACCTGTAATCATGAAGAGTTACATATTCTCCTGAGGGATGCGTTTCGAGTCGTACCGAATTACCTGGAGGCCGCAAATCGCTTCAACAATACAGGTTTGATAATCGAAGTCCACAACGCATAACACTTCGCATTGGGATGCAGACCGTCTGCTACAAAAAGGTCATCAGGAAGATTTTCTTGCGCGTCCAGCATGGAAGTCGCGATGTCGATGTACTGAACGCGTTGCTGAGTTCCGGCAAATTCCCGGATAATGCCATTGGCGGTTTTCATTCTGGTCCATTCGTTGAAGCGCGCCTTGGAAGGCTTGATGGAAAGAATATAAATCCAAGTTTCTGGTAGCGCGGAGTGGACGATTTGAACGAATTCCTCGGCATCTCTGGCCACCAATTCCGGAGTTTTCGACGATTCAGCAGCGAGATCGTTGTCGCCTTCATAAACCACAACCGCGGCCGGGCGATAAGCAATTACAATTCTTCTCGCATACTCGTTGAGATCGGAGTACTGAGAGCCGCCAAATCCGCGATTGATCACCGCCGCGCCTTTCATATCTTCCGCCAGGGTCTTCCAGTGCGCGATGCTGGATGAACCTGTGAAAACAACACCGCCAGGCTTGGGAGGGTTGACCTTGTCTTCCTCCTCAAACTTGAGGATCGCAAGCTCCCAGAAGTGCGTCCGAGTCGCAGTGTTTATTGCTGGTGGTACGGCGGTCTGTGCATACGC
>JALYLI010000151.1 GCA_030774335.1 Acidobacteriota bacterium
GTGGCGTCGCGGCCCACGGCCATGAGCACGCGGCCGATACGCGGGATGTTGTGGCGGGCGTCGAGGGTCCACCAGCGGTTACCGAGATAGACTTCGAACCAGGCACTGAAGTCCATGGCGCTGGGCGGGAGGATGATGCCAATATCGCCGAGGTATCCAGTGGCGTAGCGCGCGGGAATGTTGAGAGCGCGGCAGAAGGTGATGGCCAGATGCTGGAAGTCGCGGCACACGCCAACGCGCTCGGTGTAAACGCCGAGGGCGGTACGCGTGGGATTCGCGAATTCGTAGCCGAAAGTGACCTTGTTGTGGACCCAGGTGCAGACTTCGCGGACGCGCTGCCAGCCTTTCGGCGTGTGGCCGAAAAGTTCGGAGGCGGTGTTGGAAAGTAAATCCACCTCGCAATAGCGGCTGCTCATTAAGTAAGGAAGAACGTCGTGGGGAAGATGTTCGATGTTATTTTCCTGGGCATCGAAGCCTTCGATGTCTGGTTTTCCAGAGTCCTCGATGAGCGTGGAGTTGTGGAGGCGAATTCTGCCTGGCGGGGCGACGAAGCGACAGCAATCGTTGCCGAAAGTGTCATGATAAGTTTCAATATTCACGACCGGATCGGTTTTGAGGAAGTCAGGCTCGCGTAAATCATTTTTGCGCGAGGGGTGGACGTTGAGGAGCGCGACGATGGGAACTTCGGAAGGCGCGTCGAAGTGCATGTCGTAACCGAGACGAATGAGCATAGGTTTCAGAGGTCCCTGGGGAATGCCAACTGCTTTGGCACGTGAGATGCCGAAACTATCACGGACGGGTGCGGCTGCTCGCATCTTCTTTTCAGATACGTCGCATCATAAATTCACGAATGAGTGTGGAGCGTAAATTCGAGACGAGCAATCGTGTATCATGCGTAAGATTCGTCCATCTTAATCCTCCGAGGGCCTGAGTGACATACTGTCTTGGCATTACGACGCAGGAAGGGCTGGTATTGGCGTCGGACTCGCGAATCAACGCGGGGTTCGACCAGGTCAACGTTTGCCGGAAGATGCACAGCTTCGTGCAGCCGGGCGAACGGATGTTCGTGCTACTGACGAGCGGAAGCCTTTCCATCAGCCAGTCGGTGGTCACGCTGCTGCGCGATGACTTCGATTCGGGGCGCGGACTGGCGCAGGCGAGTTCGCTGTATGACGCGGCGCGCATTGTAGGAAACTGCGTACGAAGGATTTCGGAACTGGATCGCGCATCGCTGGAACGCGATTCATTCAGTTTTAACGTGCACTTGCTGCTGGGTGGCCAGCTGAAAGGCCAGGAGCCGAATCTTTATTTGATTTATCCGCAGGGGAACCCCATCGCGGCAACCGAGGATTCGCTTTATTTGCAACTGGGCGAGTGCAAATACGGGAGGCCGATACTCGATCGCGGGATTCAGCCGACGACTTCTTTGGAGGTTGCGGCGAAGTATGCGCTGCTATCGCTGGATGCCACGATGCGTTCGAACGTGACCGTGGGGCCGCCGTTTGATCTGCTGCTATACAAGAAGGACAGCCTGGAAGTGACGCGTTACCGTCGAGTGTGCGCAGGGGACCGCGATTTGAACCTGATTCACTCGAGCTGGGAGCAGTCCTTGCGTCGCGCGGTGGAACAGTTGCCGGATATTGAGTTTCCTTCGATTGACACCCCCACCGTTACGACCGGTAGAGGCGCGGCAAACGCAGCGCGCTAAAAACTTTTGTCGCGCGCAGAACACCGGAGTCGCCTCAAGCTTAATTAAGTCTGCCCTCCTTGTTTTCCAACACTTTCTCTATTCTTTCTTTCCCCTTGACAGCTTAGGAGTGTTGGCGTTAGTCTCCTAATCATCTTAGGGGTGCTCATGACCGATCAAGCTCAACTGCTGCCAGGCACACTCGACTTGCTCATTTTGCGGGCAGTTTCACTGGGCCCGCTGCACGGTTACGGCATTCTGCTGCGCATCGGGCAAATTTCCGGCAATGCCTTGACGATCGAACAGGGGGCGCTTTATCCCGGGCTGTTCCGGCTGGTGCGGCAGGGGCTGCTTAAAGCGAACTGGGGAACATCGGAAAATAACCGCCGGGCCAAGTTTTATGAATTAACTGTCGGGGGCCGCAAGCGTCTGCGACAGGAAACCGATAACTGGAACAGGCTGGCGACCGCCATCGGCACGGCGCTGGGCACGCAAGCGGAGGAAGTATGAGACTGCTCGATGCGCTGCGATATCGTGTCGCCAATTTATTCAAGCGCGAACAGATGAATGCGGAGCTAGAAGAAGAACTGCGCGGGCACATTCAGTTACGCGCCGACGACCTTGAGCGCTCCGGTATTTCCCGCAGTGAATCGGAACGCCGCGCGCGCATCGAGTTTGGCGGACACGTTCGATACAGAGAGGAAAGCCGCGAAGCCGCGGGTGGAATGTTCCTCGAGTCGGTGTTGCAGGATGTGCGCTTCGCTTTCCGAATGCTGCGCAAGTCGCCGGGCTTTACGGCGGTGGCGGTGGCGACGCTGGCATTGGGAATTGGAGCCAACGCGGTGGTGTTCGGAGTATTGAATGCGCTGGTGATTCGTCCATTGCATGTGCCGCACGCGGATAGCCTTTGGGGATTGGAGCGGGGAAAAGACAACGCGGTGAATCAGTCGTATCCCGACTATCTGGATCTAAAGGAACGCAACCGGAGTTTTGAGGATTTGGCGGCGTACAAGGTTTCTTCGGTGGGGTTGGACACGGGAAATAATCCGGCGAGCGCGTGGATTTTGGAGACGAGCGGGAACTACTTCGATGCGCTGGGCGTTCAGCCGTATCTGGGCCGATATTTTCATGCTTCCGATGAGCATGGCCCGAACAGCGCACCGTATATCGTGCTCACCTACGCCTACTGGCACAGCCATTTTCAGGATGATCGTGGGGTGGTGGGTCGCACCGTTCAACTGAATAAACATCCGTTCACCATACTGGGTGTGGCTCCGGAGGAGTTTCGCGGGACGCTGGTAATTGTGGCGCCCGATTTCTGGGTGCCCATCGTGAATCAGGAGCAGGTGGACGGGACGAACGTGCTGAATGTGCGGAGCAACCGCGGCATTCTGATGGTGCTGGGACACTTGAAGGAGGGCGTGACTGCCGCACAGGCGGTGGCAGATTTGAATTCCATCGGCACGTACCTGGAGAAGACTTATCCGAAGGACGACGGGCAGATGACGTTTACGCTGACGCGCCCGGGTCTTGCCGGCGATTGGCTGGGGAAGCCGCTGCGGGCGTTTCTTACGGGATTATTGCTGCTGGCAGGGCTAATTTTGCTGGCCGCGTGCGCCAATCTGGGGAGTCTTTTCGCGGCGCGCGCAGCGGACCGCTCGCGGGAGATTGCGCTTCGACTGGCGCTGGGTTCTAGTCCGGCGAGGATTCTGCGACAACTTTTCACCGAAGCGGCGCTGATTTCGCTGATGGGAGGGGCGCTGGGTTTGTGGGGCAGTGTGGCGAGTTTGCGCACGCTGAGCTTGTGGCATCCGCTGCCAGCTTCTCCGCTGCAAATACCGGTGAACGCAGATGCCAATGTTTACATAGTGGCATTGCTGCTGAGCCTGGTAAGTGGATTCCTGTTTGGCGTGGTGCCGGTGAGGCAAGTGCTGCACACGGATCCGTATCAGGTGATCAAGTCGGGTGCCATGGGAACGAAAGTGGCGCGAGTGAGCGCGCGGGATCTGCTGCTGGTGGCGCAAGTGGCCATCTGCGCGCTGCTGGTAACCTCCTCGCTGGTGGCGGTGCGCGGTTTGGTGCGATCGTTGCACAGCAGTTTCGGATTTGAGCCGCGAAACGCGCTGCTGGTGCAGACGTCACTGAGCATGGCCGGGTACAGCGGTGACGGATTGCCGGTGATGCAGAAGCGATTGATCGACGCGTTGAAAGACGTTCCGGGGGCGCAGAGCGTGGGCTCGGTGGACCGGCTGCCGTTATATTACGGCGCGAACAGCACGAGCGTCTTCAAGGACGACACCAGCGATCTGACGCCGGCGAATGCCGCCGCGCAAGCGATGGTCTACAAGATTTCTCCGGAATATTTCGATGCGGCGCAGACAAGTGTGCTGACAGGGCGGCCGCTGTCGTGGCACGACGACGGGAATTCGCCGCGTGTAGCGGTGGTGAACCGAAAATTTGCGAGCAAAATGTTTGGTTCCGAAAGCACGGCGATCGGAAGCTATTTCAAAGCGAGGGACGGGGCGCGCATACAAGTGGTAGGCGTGGTGGAAGATGGAAAATACGAGAACCTGGCGGAGGATCCACAGCCCGCAACGTTTTATCCCTTCCTGCAAAAGCCGTCGAGCGAGACATGCCTGGTGATACGCGTCAACGGTGATGCCCAGCAAGTGGTTGCGGCCATCAATAATACGGTGAAGGAACTAGACGCGGGGCTGCCGTTCACGATTCGAACGTGGAACCTTGAACTGGAGAGCGCGCTGTTTCCTTCGCGCATGGCGACGCTGTCGCTGGGAGCGCTGGGTATGATGGGCGGGATGCTGTCGGTGACAGGAATTTTTGGAATGGCGGCATATTCAGTGAGTAAGCGGTTGAAGGAATTGGGGATTCGCATGGCGCTGGGGGCGCAGCGCAAGGAAGTGCTGCAGGCAGCGCTGGGGCGGGCAGTGAAGTTGCTGGCGGTTGGCTCGCTGACGGGGTTGTTGCTGGGAATTTTGGCGAGCCGGGTGCTGGCATCGATCGTGTACCAGGCCAGTCCGCGGGATCCTCTGGTGTTGGGCGGGGTGATCGTAGCCATGCTGCTCCTGGGCTTGCTGGCCACGTGGATTCCGGCGCAGCGGGCGCTTTCTATTGACCCCATGAGGTTGCTGCGCGAAGAGTGAAGTGGGTTTAGCGGCGCTGTAATGGACGGTAATACGTCCTTGGGCTGCTCCAACAGGCCCGTTCTGCTGTTTTTTCGATGTCTCTAATGGGTTTTACCGATAATGGACTGCCCACCTGATGCGCTATGCTTTGCCGGACTGCAACCGCGGTCCGACCATGATTATCGATACGGATGCGCCAGACCATAGCGCTGGCGAAGCCTTCCGCCAATACGAATTTAACGGCTCCTACGACGAGATGTTCCGGTCGGCGGACCTCCCGCGCAAACAATACCGGCCGCTGTATACCCAACTGCTGAACCTGGGTCCTGACGAACTGCGCAGGAGCAAGCAGGAAGCGGACCAGTCGTTTTTTAATCAGGGCATTACTTTTACGGTGTATGGCAGCGACAAGGGCACGGAGCGGATATTTCCGCATGACCTGTTGCCGCGCATTATCACCGCCGCGGAGTGGGAGACGATTGAGAAGGGATTGACGCAACGAATAACGGCGCTAAACCTGTTTTTGAAGGATGTGTACCACGACGCGAAGATTATTGAGGACGGCGTGGTGCCGGCGAAGATTGTTTACACCTGCAAACATTACCGGCGGGAGATGCGCGGGGTTAAGGTGCCGCGCGACGTGTACGTGACGGTGGTGGGCACGGACCTGATTCGCACGCCGGATGGAAAGTTCGTGGTGCTGGAAGATAATTTGCGCGTGCCGAGCGGCGTGTCGTACATGCTGACGAGCCGGCGCGTGATGAAACATATTTTTCCGGCATTGTTTCGACGCTGCCGGGTGCGGCCGATTGAACAGTACAGCCAGGTGCTGCTGTCGGCGCTGAAATCGCTGGCTCCGGAAGGGCGGACCGAGCCTACGGTGGTGCTGCTGACTCCGGGGTCCTACAACTCCGCATACTTTGAACACACCTATTTGGCGCGGCAGATGGGAATTGAGCTGGTGGAAGGCCGCGATTTGCTGGTGCACGATAACATCGTGTACATGCGCACGACTTTTGGATTACAGCGTGTGGACGTGATTTACCGGCGCATCGATGACGATTACCTGGATCCGCTGGTGTTCGAAGGAGCGTCGGCGCTGGGAGCGGTGGGATTGTTCAACGCATACCGCGCGGGGAACGTGGCGTTTGCAAATGCGCTGGGCACCGGAGTGGCGGATGATAAGGCCATTTACGCCTATGTGCCGAAAATCATTAAATATTACTTGAATGAAGATCCAATATTGGAAAACGTGGAAACATTTTTGATGTCGGACGCGGCGCAGCGCGATCATGTTTGCCAAAGACTGGATCAGTACGTGGTGAAAGCGGTGGGTGAGTCCGGCGGCTACGGGATGTTGATCGGGCCGCACAGCACCGAACAGCAACGCTCCGATTTTCGCGACAGGATTCTGGCGGAGCCGCGGAATTATATCGCGCAGCCGACCATTCATTTGTCTACCGCGCCGTGTTTTGTGGATGGGACCATTGAGCCGCGGCACGTGGATTTGCGGCCTTATGTGGTTTATGGAGAGAACATCACGATTGTTCCGGGCGGGTTGACGCGCGTGGCGTTGCGGAAGGGATCGCTGGTGGTGAATTCTTCGCAGGGCGGGGGCTCGAAAGATACCTGGGTCCTGCAAAATTGAAGATTTATTCGGGGGATACGGGGCAGAATGCTATCGCGCGTAGCTGACAGCCTTTACTGGATGAGCCGCTACTTCGAAAGAGCGGACAATGCGTCGCGCGTGGTGGAAGCGACTTACGGTCTGATTTTAAATCCTGCAAAATTTTCGACGGAAGAGCGGTGGTTTCGCGCGGTGTCGGCGCTGGTGCGCGGCAGCGGGGCGACCGACGTGGACCCGCAGCACGCGCTGTTTTTATTGGTGGCGGAGCCGGAGGGTGTGTTTTCAATTACTAAATGCATCAGCGGGGCGCGCGAAAATGCACGGCAGGTGCGTGAAGAAATCAGTTCGGAGATGTGGGAGCACCTGAACAAGCTGTACCACGAAGTGAACGGCGCGGAGTTGCAGGCTGACGACGATGCCGGCGCAATGCGCGTGGTGAATGTGGTGCGCGAGGGCGCGTATCGATTTCACGGGATCACAGACACGACCATCAATCACGGCGAGGGCTGGCATTTTATCCAGCTGGGGAAATACATCGAGCGAGCCTGCAATTTGTCTATTTTGCTGGATTCGTATTTTTCGGTGGAGAAAAGCGCGGACGACCTGGACTGGGTGGGGCTGTTGAGCAGTTGCGCGGCGTTCGAAGCGTACTGCAAAGTGTGCACGGCGGAGCTTAAACCGGAACGCATCGCCGATTTTATTCTGCTGCAGCCGGAGTTCCCGTATTCGGTGCGCTACGCGCTGGACAGGATGCACCACGCGCTGACGTCCATCAGCAATCGGTCGCTGAGCCGGCGGACGGGGAAGATCGAGCGATTGATCGGGCGGCTGCGGTCGGCGGTGACGTATGTGCAGATCGGCGAAGTGATTCGCGGGGATTTGCACATGTATTTGGCGGCGATTATCGAACAATGCCGAGATCTGCACGCGGCGGTGCACGAGGTTTACATCGAATATCCCATTGAGGTCGCGTTCGAATCGTAATGTTCTACGCCATACGACATTTCACGCGCTACCGCTACAGCAAGCCGGTGTGGCAGAGCATGATGGAAGTGCGCATGCATCCGCGCAGCGAGGGCAGCCAGCGCTGCTTTATTTTTCAGCTGTCGGTGAATCCGCGCGCACGCATTTTTGCGCATTCGGATGCGCGCGGGAATCTGGTACACCATTTCGATTTGCCCTCGCGGCACCGGCAACTGACGATTATTTCAGACGCACTGGTCAATATTGACGAGCAGCAAATGATTCCCCAGTCCATGGACTATGGGGTGTGGGACGAACTGAGGGAGATGGTGGAGAAAAAAGATTACTGGGATTCGCTGGCGCCCAGTCATTTCGCGCGGAGTTCGCCGGAACTGGAAGAGTTGGCGCGGGAGATTGGAGTGACGGAGAAGGACGGTCGCAGCCCGCTGGCGTTTTTGCAGGAGGTGATGGCGGGAGTGTACCGCAGCTTTACGTATACGAAGAAAAGCACGGCGGTGAATTCGCCGATCGAGCACGCGCTGAAATCGCGGCAGGGAGTTTGCCAGGATTTTGCGCACATAATGATTACGCTGGTGCGGGAGGCAGATATTCCGTGCCGCTATGTGAGCGGATATTTGTATCACGGGAAAGAAAACTCGGATCGCTCGGCCGATGGGGCTACGCACGCGTGGGTGGAAGCGGCTTTGCCGGGAATTGGCTGGGTGGGATTCGATCCGACGAATAATCTGATTGCAGCGGAGCGGCACATTCGCACAGCGGTAGGACGAGACTACGCGGATGTGCCTCCCACGATGGGGACGATGAAGGGGAAGGCCGAGACGGAGCTGCAGGTGCGCGTGCGGGTGACGCCTTCGCAGGCGGTGTTGCCGCCGGACGAAGAATTTGCCGCGGACGAAGAGTGGTCGCAATTCCTGGAAGAAGATCACCAGACGCAATTGATTCGGGCGGAGCAACAGCAGTGACAAGGGCAATAGTGAGCGTTAGAATCTGCGCAATGCAGGGTAATAATGGTGCGCCCGGTGATTACAAACTTATTCAACAACATTCGTAAATGCATTTTAGCGCGCCAGCGCGAAGACTACGAAAAAGCTATCACTCGTGTTGTGGCCGCAATCGATTCAGGTAAATTGAAGAGCACCGATAAGGCAGCCAAGGCAACTCCGGTAGTCGACGCAGAGCAGCCTGGATGGCTTTCACCTCTGGACGGAATCGATTGGATCGAACTCCAACTCCTCGCGGAAGAACGCAAATTGCCATTGGAGACGGTTAACGATCCCCTAGCTATCCTTAGAATCGCAATAAGCGCTGAAACTACCGCGCAGTAGACCCTTGCAC
>JALYLI010000152.1 GCA_030774335.1 Acidobacteriota bacterium
GAATTTACCGATCGGATGCTGATGCCCATGCAACTGGTGATCTTTTCAGGCCAGGGTGAGTCGTACGGCGCATGGGTGAAACTTGGCATGGTGCGTACAGGAGGGAAGCAACCCGAAGTCGTTCGACCCCAAGGCATCACGGCCGCTCAGCATGCCAAAGAATTGGCCAAATGGCGATACGGAGGGGAGTCGCAACAAAAGACCGTGCGCGGCGAGGATGCACGTAGTGAACGTAATGAACGTGATAAGGTTAAAACCCATACTGCAGGCCTCGTCGAATGAGTTCACCCCATGATAAATTTCCGATTGTATTCCCGAGGAACGCATCCACGAAATTTCTTTACCGCGGACCGCAGTCTGGGATCCGTTTTCAACTTTTTCGCGCACTCTCCTGTGCAAACTAACTATCATGTCTGCCATGCAAATTCACTGTCGCGGGGTGCTGTTTGATATGGATGGCGTTCTGGTGGATTCCACACCGGCGGTTGCGCGGGTATGGACTACGTGGGCTAATAAATTCGGATTCGAACCCGACGGTGTAGTGCGCCAGGCTCACGGCCGCCCCAGCATCGCCACCATTCGCGAACTTTTGCCCGATGGTGACCATCACGCCGAAGACCAGGAAATTGAAAGGGCTGAAATCGCAGACGTCCAGGACATCATTGCGTTGCCCGGAGCTGCGCGACTTCTGGCCGCTCTCCCCAATGCGCGCTTCGGGGTGGTTACCTCCGCCACTCATGCCTTGGCCGTGGTTCGCCTCCGGGCCGCGGGCTTCCGCGTGCCAAAACATCTCGTCACCGCCAGCGACATCAAGCGCGGCAAACCTGATCCCGAGCCCTATCTCCGCGGAGCCCAATCACTTGGCCTCGCCACCGCCGATTGCATCGTCATCGAAGACGCCCCCGCGGGCATCCAGTCCGGCAAAGCCGCTGGTTCGCGCGTCATCGCTCTGCGCACCACCGCTCAGGATCCCGATCTACGCGAAGCCGGCGCCGACTGGATCGTCGACGACTGCAGCTCTATTTCTGTCGAGTCCGATTCGTCCGAGGGCAGCTTGCTTCTGACCCTGCCTGATTAGTCGAGGTGGCTCGTCGAATTAGCGAATGGGAGTTTTGGCAATGTGTCAGCGCAAATCATCCTGCCCAAAAAGTGCTCCGCACGGAATGCGCTAGTAATCTTCACGCAATCTTCGCCCACGTCGTCCGTCCCTTCCACACGCCGCAGACTAGAATGTAAGTGCCAAACAGAAGAGCTGTCACCGCTCTATAGGCGATTCGGCCTCCGTAATCCAGGCCTACTCAGGGTGCATTTCCATGGGATCCACGACTCCAACGCTACCACCACAGGTGAAACCATCTGCAACCCCGGCAATTGAACAACCATCCGCTCAGGCCTCCGCGCAAGTTCAGCCTCCCCCCCGGTCCATTCAGACTGCCCAGCTGATCACCGCCATGGTGAAAACCCACGGCCAGGTCAGCGATCTCATTTTTTCGCCCGGCCGCGCGCCGCAAATTGAAGTCAACGGCGAGCTCGTCGAGTTGAAATACAAAGGTCTTGAATGCCTCAGCTCGCAGGACACCCTGACCATCGCCAACGACATCATGGGGAAGAACGAAACTCCTTTGCGCAAGCTGGAGCAGGATGGCTCCGCCGATCTTTCCTACGGCGTTTCCGGAGTTGCCCGCTTCCGCGTCAATATTTTTCGTCAGCGCGGCAGTTGCGCCATCGTGATGCGAGTCATTCCCGACAGGATCCCCGGATTCGAAGAACTGAATCTGCCCAAAACGCTTCTAGAAATCGTTCAGTTGCGGAACGGCATCGTTCTCGTCACCGGCCCCACCGGCTCCGGCAAATCTTCGACGCTGGCCGCCGTGCTTGACAAGATGAACGAGGAAAAAGCCTTTCACATCCTCACCATTGAGGATCCCATCGAGTTTTTGCATCGCCACAAGAAATGCACCATTCATCAGCGCGAGTTGCACACTGACACTCCGAGTTTTGCGCTAGCTTTGCGCGCCGCGTTGCGCCAGGCCCCTAAGGTGATTCTCGTCGGCGAAATGCGCGACCGCGAAACCATCGAAATCGCTCTCGAAGCTTCCGAAACCGGCCACTTGGTGATGTCCACGCTCCACACCATTGACGCTTCCAAAACCGTCGAGCGCATCATTGGCGTTTTCCCGCTCTCTGACCAGCAGGCCATTCGCACGCGTCTCGGTAAGGCTTTTCGCTTCATCGTGTCCCAGCGTCTGCTTCCCCGTAAGGACGGCAAAGGCCGCATCGCCGCCATCGAAATCCTGAAATCCACCATGCGTACTCGCGACTATGTGGAAAAGGGCGAGACCGAAGGCAAGTCCCTGCTGGACGCCATGCGAGATGGTGATACCGAAGGCATGCAGTATTTCGACGGCGAGATCGAAAAAATGATTCGCAACGGCCAGGTGGATTTCGAAGCCGCACTTTCCTATTCCACCAACGCGGGAAATTTGCGCCTCGAACTGGCCGACTATCTCGAAAATCCCCGCGCCTCTGCTCCCAGGAAAAAAGCCGGCGAAACCGAAATCGAAATCGAACGCTAACGTCGTATCGTTCGCAGTCGTGCGGCCCGCACCAAATCAGTTATGCTGTGCAAGGTTTGAACCAGTGCGCCAACTTTCCTTGCTCAGCGATCTCTCTATTTTTCTGCCGTCATTCCACTCGCATCCCCTGCTGAAAAGATCGCTGCTCATCGCCATGATATTTCTCGCGGCAGCGTTCGTCACCCAACGCTGGACCGAGCGTCCCTTGCGCATCGTCGAGTCAGCGTTGTCTTGCTTCTCCGCACTCCCCGGACTCCCGCTCTTTCTTGTATTTTTCGCCGTAATCGCCATTCGCGTATCCGTTCTTTCGCTTCTTCCCGTTCCAGTCCCAGGCATTCACGACGAATACAGTTACCTCCTAATGGGCGACACCTTTGCTCACGGACGGCTCGCCAATCCATCACACCCCATGTGGCGCAGTTTCGACTCCTTCCACATCAATTGGCTTCCGACCTACTCTTCGATTTATCCGCCGGCGCAGGGGCTCGTAGTGGCCATCGGCCAACTCCTCGGCAATCCGTGGATCGGCGTGCTGCTCAGTGCAGCGGCGATGTGCTCCGTCATCACCTGGATGTTGCGTGCGTGGGTGCCGGCCCGCTGGGCATTTCTAGGCGGAACACTGACAGCTCTCAAGTTTGGAGTCGCAAGTTACTGGATCAACAGTTATTGGGGCGGAGCTGCAGCCGCCATTGGCGGCGCATTGCTGCTTGGTGCGCTCCCGCAAATTTCCCGCCGGCCCAATTACAAGAACGCCATCATCCTGGCTTTGGGAATCGCTATTCTCGCCAACAGCCGCCCCTACGAAGGTTTATTGTTTTGCATTCCCCCGGCGATCTGGTTTGTCTGGTGGCTGGCTGGAAAAACCTGTCGGGCAGCGGCTGCAAAAAATCGCACTCGAGTTCTCGTCGCCGTTTTGCTTGTTTTGATTCCCACCGCAGCGTTCATGGGCTACTACAACTGGCGCTTGACCGGCGACGCTTTCCTTCTGCCCCACGCCCTGCGCACCAAGAATTATCATTCCTCGGCGCTTTTCTTATGGCAGCACCCGCGTCCGCCCATGCACTACAACAATCAGCAATTCGAGGAGTTCTATAACGGCTGGGAGCGCGAAAATTATCAGCGCACCTGGGACGGCGCCAAACGCGTTTCTAAAGAAAAACTCGGCCGCCTCGGCAACACTTTTTTCTGGTGGGGTGCCGTGCTGTTATTGCCCGGACTGCCATTTGCTCTACGTGACAAAAAAATGCGCCTCTCGGTCGCCACACTCCTCATCGGCACGCTCGGCGTCTTCGCAGTTGTCTGGTCGTTCCCGCACTACGCCGCGCCCTTCACCTGCGTGATCGTAGCCCTGCTGGTGCAATCCCTCCGCCATGTCCGCGTCACGCACATTGCCGGCTGGCCTCTGGGCAAATGGTTCGCCCGCGCCGCGGTTCTGTTGCTCTTCGTGGACACAACCGCGCTCGTCGCCCACCGCCAATGCGATTCCCTGCACTGGTCCTGCCAGGGCGACCCCAGTCGCGCCGTCATACAAACGAAGCTGTGTCAAACGCCGGGAAAACATCTCATCCTGGTGCGCTACGAGCTCGACAATCACAACATTCACGACGAGTGGGTCTACAACGGCGCAGAAATAGATAACGCCAAAGTTTTATGGGCACGCGAACTCGACGAAAAACAGAACGCCGCGCTTCTCGCCTACTTCAAAGACCGCCAAATCTGGCTGGTCGAACCCGACTCCGACAACACTGAGCTAATCCCCTACTCCCCGCCAACTCCGTAGCACCGCCTGAAAAACATATCTTGGCAGGTCACTGCCCGAATGGCCCAAGTGGGTCACCCTGACCGGAGCGGCCGATCTTATTCCTCGCTCGCGAAGCGAGCACCGGCCGGGCAGTGGAGGGATCTCCCTTCGATCTCTTGGAGTTCCATTCATGTAAGCGGTCCGACGTTCCGCTTTCCATTTCCCTCTACCGCGATTATCATGGCCACGCTCGCGGTATCGCTGAGAAAACATATTGCCAACTAACCCCGACGCCCAGCCGTCAGCCGCCCCCAAACTCTCCCGCGGCAAACTTTTACAAGTCCTGGGCATGTGGTTCGGGATCGCCGCCGCTGTCGGTAACACCATCGCCGCCGGAATCGTGCGTACTCCTGGCGACATCGCCCAAATCCTTCCCAATCCCTGGTTTTTCCTCGGGGTCTGGGTAATTGGCGGCCTCTACGCTCTATTCGGCGCATCCTCCATGGCCGAACTCGGCGCCGCCATTCCCCGCAGCGGCGGCCAGTATAATTTTTCGCGCCGCGCTATCGGAGATTACGCCGGCTTCATAGTGGGCTGGAGCGACTGGCTTTCCAGTTGCGGCACTCTCGCCGCCGTCGCCATCGTCATCGGCGAATACGGCGGCAAACTCTTCAGCGCGTTCGCCGGCTCCGAAAAAACCATCGCCGTCGCCGTGATCGTGGGCTTCGGGATTCTGCAATGGCGAGGAGTGCGCTGGGGCAGCCGCGCCCAATTATTAACTGCAGCGATGAAAACCGCAGCGTTCGTCATCCTGGTGATTGCTTGCTTCGCCCTCGGCGGGAGCGCCCATCAAGCGTCCCTGGCCGCCGAAACGGTGACGAAGTTGACACTTCCATCCGGCTGGCCGCTTGCCGTTGCCATCATGCTCGGCCTTCAGGCCGTCTTCTACACCATAGACGGCTGGGACGGCGTCATCTATTTCGGTGAAGAAGTCCGCGACCCGGGTAAAGACGTTCCACGCGCCATCTTCGGCAGCGTTTTTTCCATCATGGGCATTTATCTGTTGATGAACGCTGCGGTTCTCTACGTGTTGCCCATGAGCCAAATCGCCGGCAACAATTTTTCGCTGGGCACCGCCGCCGAACAGATTTTCGGCCGCTACGGCGATCCCATCATCCGGTCCATCATGGTGATATCGCTGCTCAGCTGCATAAACGCCGTGCAGCTCTTCTGCTCGCGCATCCTGTATGCCATGAGCCTGGACGGCCTGTTCTTCCGCGCCGTCGCGCGCGTAAACAAAGGTGGCACTCCCGAACTCGCGCTCCTGCTCAGCACCATCGCTGGCGTGCTCTTCGTCCTCGGCTCCTTCGAACGCGTCATCGCCATGCTCTCGTTTTTCTTCGTGGCCAACTACACCCTGACCTACTCTTCTCTTTTTATTCTGCGCAAAAAAGAACCGCACATGCCCCGGCCTTACCGCGCCTGGGGCTACCCTTGGACCACTGCCATCGCCTTGATCGGCTCCGTCCTCTTCCTGGTCGGCTCCATCCTCACCGATCGCCAAAACGCGCCCCTCGCCCTGGGCATGCTCATCCTCAGCTACCCCCTCTACCGCATCCTGAAATCGGTCGCCGCCCGCACCACCCCCATCTAATCGCCAATTTTCTCTGGTGTCCCAGTGCGAGAAGTCTCTCCCGGACCATCCGCCTACTGTTTACGTCGAATCCTCAACACTCCCACCAGTTGCACCGGATTGATTCTCGCTTTGTTCACCGTCACGCCCCAGTGCAGATGCGGCCCGGTAGCCCGCCCGGTGGAGCCCACCTTGCCAATCACCGCGCCGGCCTTGACGTCGTCGCCCACGGCCACTTCGAACGCCGATAAATGTCCGTACAACGAATACACTCCCAATCCGTGATCGATAATCACCGTATTTCCTGAGAAATATAATTCTTCAGCAAGCGCCACATGCCCGCTCTGGGTCGCGTAAACGGGAGTTCCAGTAAGAACAGGAAAATCCGCGCCAGTGTGAGGGGAACGCGGCTGCCCATTCAGAATCCGGCGCTTGCCAAAATTGGTCCCCTTGGTAACACCCTTCAGTGGAAACTGAAAATCACCCTTCCACAATTTTTGGGGGCTCACATGGTCAAACAGTAGCCGCAGCTTTTGCTGTTCCGCAACGGCGCGCGCGGCTTGCTGTTCGTTAGGCTCCACGAATTGTTTTTCCACCGTGAGGCGTTCCGTCGCAAATTTTCCAGCCCTGATCGTCAGGGATGTAGAGCAGACCGCGTGCTCGCCATTCTCCAGTGTCGCGGCGGTTGTGAGCTTGTAAGTTCCGGGAGCCTTTTCAAGGTCCACGCCCACAAGCGCTCGTTCCACAACGGCACCGCGCCGCTGGAGCGTGAGGAGGTCTGACTTCCAGAAATAAACGCTGCGCTCCATCCAGGTTCCGGTGATTTCTCCAACAGACTTTGCGCTGCGCACTTCAACCACCAGGACACTGCCCTGACTGGCTAACGGCGCGCTCAGTCGCATTTGCAGCCCGCCGCTGCACTGCGGAACTTCCGCGCCGCGAGCGCTGCAAGCGAACATCCACACGTTAGCGAATAGAATGGCCAACACAGTCGCCAGCACGTCCGTTTTCAGCACATTGTTTGGTATTCTCATCTCAGTGATCCGCAACCCTGCGTCCCGGCATTCCATCAACACGCCCAAGCCAAAGCTTAGCTTGGCTCGCTCCCCGTTTCTATTTACTTCCGGCGAGGAGTTTCGATGCAGTCTCTGCGCCTGAATCCCATCCTCAACACCGATTCCTACAAACTCACCCATTGGTGGCAATATCCACCGGACACCCGCCACATTTATTCCTACGTGGAATCCCGCGGCGGCATGTTCGATGAAACCATGCTGGCCATGCTGCAATACATCGTGAAATCAAATTTCGCGGGACAGGTTTTTACGCTGGAAGACGTCGAGGAAGCGCGCCGCATCGCGCACGCCCATTTTCAGGGTCACCCGAAATCATTCAACTATGAAGGTTTCAAATCTCTATACGCGAAACATGGCGGCCGTCTGCCGCTGCGCATTCGCGCCGTCAAAGAAGGCACCGTAGTCAAAAGCCAGAACGCTCTCATCACTATCGAAAATACTGATCCGGAATTTTATTGGCTCACCAACTGGGCCGAAACGCTTTTGCTGCAGGTGTGGTACCCCATTACGGTGGCGACGCTTTCGCGGGCCATCAAACAAGTCATCGGAAAAGCCCTGGTGCGCACCGGCGATCCGGCGCTGCTTCCCTTCAAGTTGCACGATTTCGGATTTCGCGGTGTTTCCTCCAAGGAATCCGCCGCCATCGGCGGCGCCGCGCACCTGCTGAATTTCTTTGGCACCGACACGCTGGCGGCCATCCAGTTGCTGAATCAGTTTTATTCTGCGGACCTCACCTGCAATAACCCGCTGGATTGCGCAGGCTACAGCATTCCGGCCTCGGAACATTCCACCATTACCTCGTGGGGAGAAGAACACGAACTCGATGCTTACGCTAACATCCTGGAAAATTGCCCCGAGGGCCTGGTCGCCTGCGTCAGCGATTCCTATGACATTTACAATGCGGTACGAAATCTATGGGGCGGCGCGCTGCGCGAGAAAGTTTTGCAGCGTAACGGCACGCTGATCATCCGGCCCGATTCTGGAGACGCTGTCACCGTCCTTGAAGAGCTGTTCAAAATCGTCAGCGAAGTTTTTGGCTACGAAGTGAATCGCAAAGGCTGGAAAACCACCGTCCCCTGCGTGCGCTTCATTCAAGGTGACGGCGTAAACTTTTACACCATTCAAAACATCACCGCCCAACTCACACGCCGCGGCTGGTCGCAGGATATCTGGAGCTACGGCATGGGCGGAGCGTTGCTTCAACAGGTGAATCGCGACACCTTGAAATTTGCACTGAAATGCTCGGCCATCGACCGCAACGGTATCTGGCACAACGTGCACAAAAATCCCAAGACCGACCCCAGTAAAGCCAGCAAGGGCGGGCGCTTCAACCTGATCCACAACGGTAAGGATTTTGCGACCGTTGAAGTCGTTGAGGGCGAGGCTCTGCCGTCCAGTCCGGCTTTCGGCTCGAACGCGCTCGAAACGGTCATCGAGGATGGAGTCTTGCTGCGCGATCAGTCACTGGCGGATGTGCGGGCGATTGCCACCACCTTCGACATATACAACTAGATACCGTAAACCTGGTATACCAATCGATTTATCAAAGTACGTGTCAAAAGCCTGCGCGGGCGTGTCAAATTTTCCGGCAAATCATTGCCGGGCAGCTGCTTCCTCTTCCAGATCGCAATTAAACGTTGTCACATCTAGATTTTAACGTCCCCTGCGCTTTGGCGTTCAAAGTGCTCACTACGTTATCGCAACAACGCCATGGGTGAAGTGATGAGAAGCATTCGACTCACAACATTAGGAACAGTGATGCTGGCATCGGCGCTGCCGGTAGTGGGAGCGGTGCTGGTGATCGTTGATCATCCCCGCGCGCCTTATAACGCGGCGCCGGAACTGCTGCAAAGCCAGCTGCACCTGGACGTGCGGACGTTTTCTGGAAAGATTACCCGCAAGGCGGGAAAATTTATTTTCCGCGAAGATCACCTTAATGTGATCTACACCCTCGACGATGAGCAAGGGGCGCGGAAATTCCTTGGCAAGAAGGTTTTACTCACCGGCACCGTGGATGGCCGGACGAACGTCGTACATGTGCACAAGATTGAGCTAACGTAACCATCCCGCAGTCACGACTTTACTTCAGCGATGCTTCAATTTTGCTCTTGTATTCCCGGGCTTTGGCAATGGCTTCAGCCTCTTTGACGGTCAGGAGCTGATGGTCACGCATGACCAACCGCCCCCCGATAATCACCGTCTCCACGTCGCTGCCTTTTAACGCATAAGCCAATTGCGCGTAGATTTCATACATGGGCACCGCGTGCGGCGCATTCAATCCAATCAGGATGACGTCTGCTTTTTTCCCCACCTCCAGCGAACCAATCTCATTTTCCATGTGCAGCACTCGCGCGCCATCGATGGTGGCCATCTCCACCACCGCTTTTGCGCCTAGCGCCAGGGGATCCGACTTGGTGATCTTTTGCAGCTTGGCAGCCAGGTCCATTTCCTCCATCAGATCGAGATCGTTGTTGCTGCCCGCCGGGCCATCTGTTCCCAGTCCCACCGCGACGCCGGCAGCTCGCAACTCCGGAACCGGTGAAACGCCGCTCGCCAGCATCATGTTGCTGGACGGATTGTGTACGCAACCCACATGTTTGTCGGCCAGCACCTTGCGATCGGTGTCGTCCACAAAAATGCAGTGCGCGGCAAGCACGTCGGGACCCAGCACGCCAATCTTGTTCAGATATTGCACCGGGGTTGTGCCGTTTTGCGCGCGGCTGTCGTCCAGCTCTTTTTTCATTTCCGCAAGATGAATCAAGATCGGCGCGTGATATTTTCTTGCCAGCGCGGCCGCGTCCTGCAGCGTTTTTTGCGAACACGTGTAAATCGAATGCGGAGCGGGAGCGGCGTGGATCAGGGGGTCGTTCTGCCAACGCTGCAAAAATTTCTCGGTATACGCGAGCATCTGCGATTCGTCTTTATTATCCGGAGCTGGAAAATCAATAATCGTTTCACCAAGCACCCCGCGCATCCCCGCAGCTTTGGTTTCCTCGGCGACTGCATCTTCAAAATAATACATATCCGCGAAAGTCGTTATCCCTCCGCGAATCTGCTCGGCCGCAGCCAGACGCGTGCCCCAGCGCACAAACTCTTCGGTCACGTTCTTGGCTTCCGCGGGAAAAATATATTTGCGCAGCCAGTCGTCAAGGGTGACGTCGTCATGCAGTCCCCGAAAAAGCGTCATGGGTACATGGGTGTGGCCGTTGATGAAACCCGGGAGCACCAGTTTGCCGCGCGCATCGATGGTTTGCGTCGCGGTGTATTTGCCTTCAAGGTCGCCGCGAAAACCAATCGCGGCGATCACGTCGCCTTTTATTGCCAGCGCGCCGTCTTCGAGAATCAACCGGTCGTCATCCATGGTGACGACCGTGCCGCCGGTAATCAGCAGATCGACAGGGTGTTCACTGCTCGAAGGCTGCGAACGCTTTGTAGTCTGGGCCCTGGCGCTGAATCCCGATACCGTGAGCGCAGCAGCGGACAACATGACGGAAAGAATCCGGAAGTAAACGCTCGGTTTTAACACTTTGATTGCCCCGCCATTCATTTTCATTTTAGATTCCTGTTACAGATTCGAATCGTCGAAGGGCTTTGGAAACAATTCTTTCATTTGCAGGGTCTCCTGCTTCCCGCCCATATTCGCCATGGTTACGGGGATGTCTCCGCAAAACTCCCAGATCAACTGGCGGCAAGCTCCGCACGGTGGCGTGGGCGCATCCGTATCGGTAACCACCGCGATGGCGCTGAAGCCGCGCTCGCCTTCACTGACGGCTTTGAAAATAGCCACGCGCTCCGCGCACATGGTCAGGCCGTACGTGGCATTCTCCACGTTACAACCGCTGAAAATCCGCCCGGATGTGCTGCGCAGCGCGGCGCCCACGCGAAAATTTGAATATGGCGCATGCGCATTCTCGCGCGCCCGCTTCGCGGCGGTAATCAGCAATTCATTCTCGCTCATGTTTCCATCCGCAAAAATCAAAAAGCGTCGCGATCAAGCCAGGGCTTGTTCGATTTTCGGCAACACCGCTTTGAGTAGCGCGACAAAATCGCCTTTGACACGCGCGGCAGTCTCCAGGACTTCGCGATGATTCAGCGGTTGGTCCAGAATGCCGGCTGCCGCGTTGGTAACGCAGGAAATTCCCAGCACGCGCATGCCGCAATGACGCGCCGCAATCACTTCCGGAACGGTGGACATGCCCACCAGATCCGCGCCGACGGTGCGCAGGTAGTGAATTTCCGCCGGTGTTTCATAGCTTGGACCAGCGAGCGCGGCATAAACTCCTTCATCCATGCCAATGCCCAGGCGATTTCCCTGCCCCACGGTCATTTCGCGGAAGCGCTTGTCGTAAGCAGAAGACATGTCCGGAAAACGTGGGCCGAATCTCTCATCGTTGAAACCAGACAGCGGATTCACGCCCTGTAAATTGATGTGATCACGGATCACTACCAGCCGCCCCTGTACAAATATTATTCCGCCTGCAGCGTTGGTTAAAATCACGGCTTTCACACCCATGCGCGCAAAAACGCGGATGGGAAACGAGACTTCTTTCACCGAATAGCCTTCGTAAAGATGCACGCGGCCTTGCATTCCCGCCACCGCGATGCCTTCCACGTTTCCCACGACCAACTGCCCTGCATGGCCGATCGCCGTGGACCGCGGAAAATACGGAATTTCTGCGTACGAAATCGTTGAGGCGTCTGCGAATTCATCGGCGAAAGGACCTAGACCCGACCCCAGCACGAGCGCAATTTTGGGCCGCAACGTGGTCCGCGAGAAAATAAATTGTGCCGCGGCCTCTGCGCGCTCGTATTCATCCGCTGCGCCGGCGATCACTGCGGGAGATTTCTTGGCGGCCGCGGCTTTCCGCGGAGCGCGTTTCGGCTTGGTCTTTTCCGGACCCGCGGTCATGTGAGGATTCCGACGAAGGACGCCGACATCAAATTCGCCATGGTGCCGGCCAGCATGGCCCGTATCCCCAGTTTGGCCAGATTCCCGCGTTGCTCGGGAGCTAACGCCCCAATGCCGCCGATTTGAATTCCAATGGAGCTGAAATTCGCGAAACCGCACAATGCAAACGTCGCGATGGTAAACGACCGCGGGTCGAGCGATGCCTGTATCACGCCCAGTTGCTGAAATGCAACCACTTCATTCACCACCATGCGCGTCCCCAATAAATTTCCAATCAATATGCAATCTCTCCACGGAATCCCGATCACCCAGGCGATCGGCGCGAACACCCAGCCGAAAACCTGCTGCAAACTGGACGGAAACCAGCCCACATGATGCGCCGCCAGCCAGTTATGCGTGCCGCCCATGATGGCGTTGACCAGCGCTAGCATGGCTAAAAACGAAATCAGCATCGCACCCACATTCAGAGCGAGATGCAATCCATCCACCGTGCCGCGCGAAATCGCGCCCAGGAAATTGGCTTCCTTTTCCATCGTCGGCATTTCCACGCGCCCGGCGGTCAGCGGAATTTCCGTTTCCGGCACCAGCATTTTGGAGATCAGCAGCGTACCTGGTGCGGTCATGATCACCGCTTCCAGCAGATGCTGCGGCTTGATCCCAAACGCAATATACGCGGCCATGATTCCCCCGGAAACATGCGCCATTCCGCTGGTCATCACGCACATCAATTCTGATTTTGTCAGGCGATTCAGAAATGGGCGGATCGTCAGCGGCGCTTCCGTTTGCCCCATGAAGATGCTGGCGGCCACATTCAACGATTCGGCTCCGCTGGCCCCCATGATGCGCGTCATCACCCATGCGGCGCCGCGTATCAGCACCTGCATCACGCCGATGTGATACAGCAGCGCAAAAAACGCGGCGATAAAAATAATGGTGGGGAGCACCTGAAACGCGAAAATAAAATGCTGCGGTGAATCCTTCATGCCGAGCTCGCCAAAAACAAATTGCGAGCCCACGAAGGCATAACTCAAAAGCAAATTTACGTAATGTCCGGCAAACTCAAAAATTCGGCGGCCCGCGGAAAAACGCAGTACGAAAACGGCGAACGCCAACTGCAGCCCGAATCCCCACAGCACCGTCTTCGGGCGGATGGCTTTTCGGTCCGTGGAAAACAGGTACGCCAGGCCCAACATCGTGGCCAGACCCAGAAGCCCCACAAGTCGTCCCATTCCTGGCGCTCATTTCCGGTGCTGTAAACCGAATCGCTATGCGCCGATAATACGACGCACCAACTTGGGCGCTGCTGCGGCGTCCCGCGAGATTACAAAGCTTTCCGCCACCAGTCCCTTCGCCTCGTCGAGCTTGGCGCCGCTATTGTAATGAATTGTGGCCAGAGGTTCGCCTTTTTCTACGGCATCGCCGATACGCTTGTGAAATTCCAGGCCGATAGCGTGATCGATGCGATCCTCTTTCGTTTCGCGCCCGCCTCCCAGTAGCGCCAGCGCGGTGCCAAAATGTTCGCAGTTCGTGGACGCTATGTGACCTTTCACCGAACTCGTCACATCCATGTGAGCAGCCGCTTTCGGCATCCGCCCGGGTTCATCGATAACTCGCTCATCGCCGCCCTGCAGGCGAATGCATTGTCTGAATTTCTCCAGCGCCTGGCCGTTTGCAATCAGGCCTTGGGCCACCTTTCGTCCGTCTTCCACGCTGGTGGTGTTCTCTCCCAGGTAAAACATCCAAGCGGAAAGTTCCACACTCAGTTCGCGAACATCTGCCGGCCCCGAACCCTTCAGAACGTCGACGCATTCCATCACTTCATTGGCGTGCCCCGCGGCGCGGCCCAGCGGTTGGTCCATGTCGGTAATCAGCGCTACGACTTTCTTGCCCATGCTCTTTCCAGTTTCCACCATCACTTCCGCGAGCCGCACCGAATCCTTTTCCTTCTTCATGAAAGCGCCGGAGCCCGTCTTGACGTCTAGCACCAGCGCGTCCAAGCCCTCAGCAAGTTTTTTGCTCATGATGGAAGCGCAAATCAGCCCTACATTTTCCACCGTCGAAGTGGCATCGCGCAGCGCATAAATTTTCTTGTCCGCTGGAGCGATTTCCGCCGTCTGCCCGATGAGCGCCATACCACATTCAGCCAATACGCGGCGAAAATCGGCCAGCGACAGACTAGGGTTGAATCCGGGAATAGCTTCCAACTTGTCCAGCGTGCCGGCGGTGTGGCCCAGCCCGCGCCCGCTGATCATCGGCACGACCAATCCCCCGGCCGCCACGATAGGCGCAAGAACCAAAGATGTTTTGTCGCCCACTCCTCCGGTAGAATGCTTGTCCACTTTTTTCGCCGGCAAGCTCGAAAGGTCCAGCACCTCCCCGGAATGCAGCATCGCCTCCGTCAAAGCCGCCGTCTCCGCGCGACTCAACCCGCGAATCCACGCGGACATCAGCCACGCCGCCATCTGATAGTCGGGAATTTCCGCGCGCGTGTAGCCGTCAATAAGAAATTCAATTTCCGCGCGGGAATTGTCGCCGGAATCTCGTTTTTTGCGGATGATGTCAACAGCGCGCATGCGTTTGGGAACAGTGTCGCCGGAGCGTAACACCCGCGCATACGGGGGTCAACGCGCGAACGATTAAAATGGCTAGCCTACGAAGGAGCTACTACAACGGGTGAGCTGTGTAAGGCGGCAGCGGAGTGGTTTGAGCGGCCACGACATGCCAACCGCGAGGGCCATTGATGTAAACGTGCATCACTCGCATCTGGGTCTCCATCGCCTGCCCCCGGAAGAATCCGCGGGACGTCCACAAGCACGTGGCCACCGCAGTCTCGCGAAATATGCGCACCTGAATATCGGACGCATTGAACGACTGATAACTCGCGCCGCTACTTTCCACTTCAATAATCAGATGAGTTTTGTCCACGGTCTGGCCGTGTGACAGTGTTCCCGCGAAATCGTCAGCGTATACGCGCCTGAAAAACGTTGCGTTATTCAGCAAGATAGCTCGCGCCGTTTCGCGTTCCAGAGTAACGATTTCCTGCCGCTGCATTTCGGGGTTCGGCGGGTTACCGTCGGGGTTATAGGGGTCTTGAGAATCCAGCGCTGGCGAAATCACCATCGTCAGCGCCAGGACCGAAATCAGCTTACTCATACCAATACGTCTCCCTCTACAAAACCAAGCAAATACAATCCGCGTTAGAGTTCCCCACACCGATGTAGTAAATTTTACGGGAAATCCGGCGCTATCGGGCAGGAACGATGAACGTAGGTGCCCTGTAATGCAATTCTGGCCACCGGCGCAGGCCAACTTGAGTACGCCAGGCAACAGAAATTTCCTATGCCAGATCGATGGAGATCAAAATGAGTGCATATTCGCAACGATTTTCAAGCCCGGTTTCAAGGCGCACGTTCGTAGCCGGCGGGTCGTCAGTTGCAGCATTTCATTCGGTGGCGAAGCTTTTCCCATTGCTGGCGCTCGCCGCTGAATTTCACGCCGACTCCCGGTTATCGCAGACAGTGGTAGTGGATAAAGGATTCGCCTCAGTCAGAAAAGTCGGTAACGGACTCTACGCCACAATTTCCGATCCTTCCAAAGGTATCCAAACCATGTGCAATGGCGGCTTCCTGGCAGGCAAAGATAGCGCGCTTTTGTTGGAAGGTTTTGTGAGCGCCGCTGGCGCGTCGTTCCAGATGGACGCCTTCCGCAGCGTCAGCCAGGTGCCCGTGAAAGCCGCGCTGGATACCCATTACCATTTCGATCACTCAACCGGGAATGCGTTCTACGGTGTCAATAATGTGCCCATCTGGGCGCACGTCGGGGTGGCCCGGCGCATGGTGGATAACTACGGCGCGATGCAGGGAGCCGAAAAAACTGCTGTGCTTGCGCCTTTGGAAGCGCGCGTGAAAGATGCCAAGAACGATTTGCAGAGGCAGCACGCCCAGTCCGACGTAGCCATGCTGGGAAATATCTATTCGCTGGTGAACGCGAATATTCTGGCGCTGCCCAATCATCCGCTCGATCCCGCCAGACTGCCCATAAACCTGGACCTCGGCGGCCTGACGGCGCGCATCGAAAGTTTCTCCGGGCACTCTGGCACAGACTTGATCGTTCGCGTGCCAGACCAGAACGTGGTGTATGCCGGCGATTTGCTTTTTAGCGGATCCTACCCGTACTGCTTTGACGAGAAGGCCACCATTTCCGGTTGGCGCGCCACGCTTCGCACGTTTTCATCCTGGGATAAGGACACGCTGTTTATTCCCGGGCACGGCCAGATTTGCGGTCAGGAAGGCGTCACTGCACTGGCAAATATTTTTGATGATTTGGCGGCGCAAGCCGAAAAAATGTACAAAGCTGGCGTGCCCGCTCAGGACGCGGCCGACCAGTACGTCATCCCGGAAAAGTTAAAGAACTTTCCTGCCCCGGTGTGGGGATTCACGATCGGATCGGCGATCACGAAACTGTACGTTGAACTACACACCACGTAGACTCGCTAAATTGCGCTTATCGGCATCCATGATCTACGAAAGTTAATCCAACCGAGTTTCACGGGCCCGGCCGGGTGCGCAGCGTGAAGCTCACACTCACGGGCGGCACCACGCAACTTTGCAAAATCGGCCACCCGCCGTCCGTCGTCGAATTGCGGCACAGCGATGTCGTGCCGTCGCCGATCTGTGAAGGATCCACCGCGCCATTCAGCGGCTCCGCATAGACCAGATAGCCATGCCCTACTGGCAGGCGTTCCAGCGTATACGTGCCATCGAACTGTGCTGGGCCCGCGGCGGCACAACTCCAACCCCCGATTGTTGCGGCCACGACCGCGCCGCTTTCCGCGTCTACCGCGACTACTTGCGAACCAAAGACGCCGGTGACGCCCGGCGGAGCCAGGGGCAGCGACAATGGATTAGCGTTGAAAACCTGGCCGCGGATCGAGCCGAGATGCAAAGTATCGGCTGCGTCGGGATACAAAACGCGCAAACCGGTGCGGTCATCTTCCCCCAGCGGCGCATCAGGGCGTTCCAATGAAGGACGCGCGCCGCTGAACGTTCCAGGGGTGGGCGCAAATGGAAACATCATCGCGTTCCATATTGCCGAATGGCTGAAGCCCAGCGTGTGTCCCAACTCGTGGATCAACACGGATTCCAAATCGTAAGCGGCCGGTGTTGCCGGCAACGCCGGCGGCGTGGCGTAGGTTGTGCGTGAATCGCTCGGATTAAAATAAATATCGGCGTCAAGAATTTCGCCGACTTCGGTTGACGGCGAGCCGAATCCTATTTGAACTCCGATCCGGTCCGCGGTAATGACGCGGCTGAACGCCAGCACGCCAGGCGTGAAAGCCAGGTCCGCTTGATTGAAGCAGATGGAATTCAAGCCATCGGCTGCGCAGGCATTCTGCGTGGGAGTGGGTGTGATGCCGGCCGGCACCGATTGCAGAGTTGCACCGCTCACGCTAGACCACACTCCGATCGATTGAGTGATAACTTGTTCGATCTCGGCAAGACGCCCATCTGCGCTCTGTTCTTGCGTAATGATAGTGAGCGGATTTGTGCCTAGCGCAGTGCTCCATTGCACCGTGCGAGATGCCGCCCCGGCGCGAATATGCGAACGGACAGGGCAGGCCGACCCACCTGACAGGGAGGCTGGTTGGCGCACGTCGGGCACGATTTCGTTATAGGTGTAGCCATTCGAGGGCGCCGTTGCAAATGTGGCATAAAAAATCGCCAGCGCGATTGCACAACCGCTCCTTATTTTATTTTTCACCGCTGTCCTCCGAACATGTCCAATTCGCTTCTTAGAAATTCTCGTTTGCCACTTCATGATTCTCTGCACGGGTTACAGCCGACTACCAGACACACTTCTGCGCAGGGCGCGGCCGGAACATTAACGTCGCCACGCTCAACAAAACTTCAGCGTTCGCCTCGTCTCAGCGGTCTGCCGGCTGGTGGCGTTCGAGAGCCTGCCGCAGCTTTTCCTGGAACGCGGGCAAGCCCATTCCTCTAATTCCTTCTCCGCGAAATTGACGCGTGTACTGATCGAAACCTGTGGTTGCCGATTCTTGCGTCACTTTATCGGCTCCACTCTGCGCATCGTGAACGATACGAAACGTCCCCTGCGACCAGCCCAACACGCGGTATGGCTCGCTCGGCTTACCCCACAGAAACAGGTACACCTCTTCGCCGGTACGAAATGACGGTACGCCGTCAACACGCGAATAAAAGGTTCTTGCGCGGCCGCCCAGCATCCGTACGGTAATAATTCCGCCGAGCGCGCCCTTGTAGATCTCCAACACTTCGAATTGCGTCGTCGTCCAGATTTCGCCGCCGTCCCAGGCGCTTTGAGCGCTCAGGCAACGCAGCCGCGCAACTGCCGAGGATCGCTGCGCGAGACTATCAAAGCTGAGCGGCGCGAGTGTGGTGGCGTTGGCCACCACGGCGGCCAACGCTATTCGGACGAAAAACAAAATCCACAAAAAACGCCTGCGTTCGACGAAGCTCATTTCCATTCACCGACTTCCCATGCAGGTTTCGATTTCAATTTTGTCAATTCAATTCACCCATAGCGCTCCGCTGGCGGCGCTCTTATCCAGATTGGTGTTTTGAATGAAAAGCGTGCGGGCGGAGGGCGCCGCGCTGGACGGAAGCTGCAACGTCAGCCGGATAATTCCCAGTCCCAGCGGTTGTTTGGCGATCACCACGACATCGCCAGCACCGCTGACCGTGTAGTTCATGCTGGCGTCCAGGCCGCTTTGTGCAAAAATGCAAACGTCCGCGGTGCCCACGCCGCTGGCGGGACGCGTCAGCAAAACCGGATTGCCACCCAGGGTGCACGAATTATTTACCGCGGAAAATGTTCCCAGCGCGGCGACATCCAGGTCCACGTTGTTTCCCAGAACCGAGACGCCCGCAGTGGTGGGCTCCACGACAACAATGTCTTTGCCCGTTGCATCAGGAAAACCAGCCGTCAGGGAAATTACTTCGTCGGACACGTTGGGCAACGCGACGATCAGCGCCACCGCGTTTGATCGCCTGCCATCCGGGTTCTGCACTTGCACGCTGACATTTGCAGGCAGCGCCACGTCCGTCGCCGAGACGGGTGCGATGCATTCGCCAACTGTCGAGCAAGTTGTGGTGCGCGTCGTTCCGCCGATCAGCAGCGTGGCGCCCGGTCCAGGCGCGGAGGGCACAAATCCGCTGCCGATCACTTTTACGGTGAAGCCGTTGGCTGAGCCCGCGTACACGCTGGCTGGATGCAGCGTCAGAATATTGGCACCGGTGGTAATGGAGACGTTCGCGGTGCCGGTCTGCGCCGGATCATCCGCGCTCATGGCCACCGTTTGCAGCGCATTGGGTGACGGCGACGCACCAGGCGCAGTGTAAACACCGCCGGCGGTAATCAGACCGCAACTTCCCGGCGCGGAGCATCCGGCGCCTTGAATTTGCCAGACAACATTCTGATTGTCGGAACCAAGCACGGTGGCGACAAAAACCTGCACACCCAGCGGCGCGAGCGAAACGCTACCCGGCAAAACCGATACTGCTACATGATTGATGAGGGTGATTTGCGCGGAGGCGCTCTTCGTCGCATCAGCAGCGCTTACGGCCTGCACGGTAACGGGATTCGGCGCAGGCATCGCCGCCGGCGCTAGATAGTCCACCTGTCCAGAGTTGCTCTGCGTTATCGGCTGACACGGGCTCGAACCCCGGACACAAATCTGTCCGAAAGCCGCGTTGCCGCCGGCATTGCCGTTCACACTCCAATTGACGAGCGTGTTGGCTGTGCCGGTAACTTGCGCTGTCAACGCGACGCGATGATTTATGGCGCGCGTCGCGGCGGCCGGCGAAAGCGTTACGGTAATGCCACCGCCTGCGCCGCCCTGTATCACAAACTGCCGCTGTGTCGCTTTCGACGGATCTGCGACGGGAATGACCGTTACGGTAACGGAATCAGGAGTGGGCGCCGCAAGAGGCGCGGTGTAACTCGCGGTCGTGGCGGTCACATTCCCACCCGCGGACTGAATGGTGATCACCGCAAGCGTTCCGCAGGAAGCGCCGCTGCATCCCGTCCCGGACAAACTCCACGTAAGGGTTGTTTCTGGATTCGATCCGGGCACCGCCGTCAAGGTTGCGAGAAAAGTGGCCGTAGCGCCCGCAGCCACGCTTGTGGGTACGGCGAGTTGTAAAACAAAATTGCTGGTGATGCCGATGGCCGTCGAAGCCTGCTTTGACGGATCTGCTGCGCTGCGAGCCGTTAGCGTTACGGTAGCCGACAATGGCAGAATTCGCGGCGCGGTAAAGTTGCCACTTCCATCGACAGACCCACATGCCAGCGGACAGGAAACCCCGGACAAACTCAGACAATCGCTTGATCCGGATGCGCGCTGCTTTTCAACGTGCCGATAAATGTTCGCGTGGCGCCTAGCTCTACGCCTACTCCGCCCGGTGGCTCCGTAGGCAGCGTCACGACAATGTCGCTGCGCACGGTCACTGTCGCCGATCCAGATTTGCTGCTGTTCGCGTGACTGGTGGCGGTGACGAGTAGATTGGCGGGAACCGGCAGATCAATCGGGGCGGTGTAGATCCCCGCGCCGGTGATTGTTCCGAGACCCGCAGTGCCCCCCGGGGTACCGTTCACGCTCCACGAGACCGAAGTATCCGAAGCGTTCTTCACCGCCGCCGTGAATGTGAGTTGATTGCCGAGCAAAACCGACCCGCTGGAAGGTGTCACCGTCACGCTGATGTCCTGACTTCCGGGCGGTGGTCCGGGTGGCTGTGAAGGCGCGGACGCGACATTCGCGCATCCGCTTATGCCCATCGCCGTTGACGCCGCAAGGACACACACCGCTAGCATTTTCGCCAAAACGTGTTTAAAACCGCGCTGCGGAAGGGGCCGCATGCTTCGGAGTAATGCAGGCGGATGGCCAACGAAAAATATTTGGTTCGGTTACGCGATACTGGAGAGGGAGGTAACGCAGTGCAACGAATTAAAGTTTTGCAATCATGGCTTTACCGCCAAATGCGCGAACTACCCTTTCACGTTTTGAGGAATCGCTGCACAGTGGATCGCACGAGGGTGGTTCCGAATTGGCACCCGACAGCAGCGCGCAGTTCCAAATTGGACTTTATCCGAAGCCTTCAGCACAGACCAATGCTGCGGTGGACCAGCAGCGCGCGGGACTACTGAGGCCCGGTGAGGTACGTCTTGCGGTGACGCGCTTTGTAATTATCCAGAACTTTGACTTCGATACTGCGATAGGAATTCACCGGACCGCGCGGATTCGGATAGTATCCCAGCCGGTATTGCGTGCGCAGTTCGCGGTCGATGCGATCAAAAATAATGTCCAGGTCCTGCGGAGTGTCCGGGAAAAAAATGGCGCCACCGGTGGTGTCGGTAATGGTTTCGATGGCGTGCTCGCCGGCGGTGTTGCGCCCGC